>CACZPI010000152.1 GCA_902783005.1 uncultured Ruminococcus sp.
CATGCCAACCTCGTTCTGGGTAGCGCACGGCATGATGATGTCAGCCTTGACACCCCACGGCTTCTCGCCTGCATGGAACTCAACGCCGAACTTGTCAGCGTAGTCCTGTGCACGGTTGCGGCAGGATGCACGCATCTCGAGCAGGTAATCAACCTTCTCGTCGGTGCTGATGCCGTCCGGATCATATACATAGCCGTCCGGGCCGGAAATGGTTACGACCTTGCCGCCGAGCTCGTTGATCTTCTTGATGGTACCCCATGCTACGTTACCGAAGCCGGAAACAGCAACGGTCTTGCCCTTGATGGAATCACCGAAGTGCTCGAGCATGTTGCAGGTGTAATAAACTGCACCGTAGCCGGTAGCCTCCGGACGGATGAGGGAGCCGCCGTACTGCATGCCCTTACCGGTGAGAACGCCGGTGAACTCATTGCGGATTCTCTTGTACTGGCCGAACAGGTAGCCGATCTCACGGCCGCCGACACCGATGTCACCAGCCGGAACGTCGGTATTCGGACCGATATGCTTGCAAAGCTCCGTCATGAAGCTCTGGCAGAAACGCATAACCTCAGCGTCGGACTTACCCTGCGGGTCGAAGTCCGAACCGCCCTTGCCGCCGCCCATCGGGAGACCGGTCAGGGAGTTCTTGAAGATCTGCTCAAAGCCCAGGAACTTGATGATGCCGATATATACATTGGGAGCGAAACGCAGACCGCCCTTGTACGGACCGATCGCGGAATTGAACTGTACACGGAAACCGCGGTTAACCTGTACCTTGCCGTTGTCATCCACCCACGGAACACGGAACACGATCTGGCGCTCCGGCTCTACAATACGCTCGAACACGCCTGCGTCGATGAGATCCTGTCTCTTCTCTGCCAGCGGCTCTACGGACTCAAATACCTCTGTTACGGTCTGGATGAACTCAGGCTCGCCCTGATTTCTTGCCTTGACTCTCTCGAGGAGATCAAGCAGATACTGATTCTTTAACGCCATTGTTAAAAAACCTCCTAAATAAAATTTTCCGCCAGTGAAATACAACTGTATTTTCCCGGTGACATTCTCTATTATAGCACCATTCCCGGAAAATTGCAAGTAGTTTGACAAATTTTTTTCAAAAAATCCGGAATTTATTTGCATAAGGCCTGATAAATGCCGATATTCCTTGAAAATAGTGCATCTGATTTCTGACGGATTTTCTGCAAATGACAAATGCAAATCCGGATTTTTCCGTATATCGGTCAGAAATGATACAATCATTCATGCTTCCCGCTCCTCCGGATGGCTGCGGCTTCATGCGAATTTACGCATTTTCGGGAAAATGCCTGTCTCAAATATACACTTTATCCACTCAATCTTCATTTTGTGGGTTGTTGATACTTATAAAATAGTGTATAATTTATGAAGAAAATGTTTCATTTAATCATGCAAAATGCACTTTATAAAAGGGGGAAATCTCATATGAATACCAGGAAACCAAAACTGGTCAGACTTGTGTCAGGTCTGACAGCGGTGCTGTGCAGTGCGGCTGCCATCCCGTTTGTACCCGGCATGACACAGACGGCTGCTGCGGAGGTCGTCTATGACGGCTTCGAGCAGAATTACGACGGCTGGCACGGCTCCGATACCAGCGTGACCGTCACTGCCCTGACGGAAACAGGCTATGCAGGCTCCCGCGGTATGGTCGTTACGGATCGTACCTCTGCCGCGCAGGGTGCAGCTTCATCGAAGGGTCTGTATCTGTTCGGCGGCGTCAGCTATACCTATCGCGTGGAGGTCATGAGCGAAACGGATGAGACCTTCCATCTGACGCTGCGCACCATTGATGAAAAGACCGGTGAGGAGACCATCCGTGAGCTGTCCTCGAAGCAGGTCAAGGCAGATACCTGGACGGCACTGAGTGCAACCTATACCGCACCGGCGGACAGCTATGAATTCGAGCTGATGATCACAACGGATTCGACCGCGGATTTCCGGTTCGATGAGGTACAGATCACGACCATGACCGATCCGATGCAGGCCAGCGCCGCGCAGTCCGATCTTGGTCTGAAGGACGAATTTGCCGGGTATTTCCGCGTCGGCAACATTCTCAACGGCGGCACCATACAGAATTCCGGCATCACCGGCAACATTCTCAAGGACTGCAATGCCATTGAGTGCGAGAACGAGACCAAGCCGGATGCAACTCTCGTGCAGAACGGCTCGACCAACACCAACATCAAGGTATCGCTCAATTCCTGCGCCGCCATCGCGGATTTCGCAGTCAAGAACACTCTCGGCTTCCGCGGCCATACCATGGTATGGCATTCCCAGACACCGTCGTGGTTCTTCAAGGATAATTTCCAGAACGGCGGCAACTGGGTGTCCAAGGATGTCATGGATCAGCGCATGGAGAGCTACATTCAGAATATGTTTGCCGCATTCCAGGCGCAGTACCCGTCGCTGGATCTGTACGCCTACGACATCTGCAACGAGTGCATTTCCGACGATTACAACCGGACGGCCAATTTCGGCGGCGCCCGCGAGCCTGGCGACAGCAAGATCGAGGGCCAGGGCGGCAAATCCGCATGGGTGCAGGTCTACGGCGACAACAGCTTCGTGGAGAAGGCATTCACCTATGCCAGAAAATACGCGCCCGATGGCTGCGACCTTTATTATAATGACTACAACGAATACTGGGATCACAAGCGTGACTGCATTTATAACATGTGCAAGTCGCTCTACCAGAAAGGCCTGCTCGACGGTGTCGGCATGCAGTCCCATGTACCGGCCAATGCCACAGGCTTTGCAGGAACCGACTCCTACATCGAGGCAATGAAGAAGTACCTGTCCATCGGCTGCGACGTACAGATTACCGAGCTGGACATCAGCCTTCTGGAGAACGGCAGCCCGAAGTATTCCTATACCGATCAGGCAACCAAGTATGCCGCGATCTTCCAGGCTGCCATGGACTGGAACACCAATCCGCAGTCCGACGGCCGTGTGACACTTGTGCAGATCTGGGGTCCGAATGATGCCAATTCCTGGCTGTCTGCCGGATCGAATGCGCTTCTCTATGATGCCAACAACCAGCCCAAGCAGGCATATACTGCCGTTACCTCCCTGATCCCGAAGGATCAGTGGGGCAAGGGCATCGTCGAACCGGAGCCGGTTGAACCGGATGAGAACGGGTATTATTTCCACGATACCTTTGAAGGCAGCACCAACGGCTGGACAGGCAGAGGCGCTGCATCCGTCGAGACCTCCGGCAGAACCTATTATGCCGGTGCGGAATCCCTCCTGACATCGGGGAGAACCGCTTCCTGGAACGGCGCTTCCAAGGCGCTTTCCTCCAATCCCTTCAAGCCGGGCGAGACCTTCAGCTTCTCGGCGATCGTGAATTATTTTGACGGTGCCGACACCACCGAATTCAAGCTGACTGTCCAGTACACAGGCTCCGACGGTGAGGCGCACTTTGATGAAGTGGCCTCCGCGACCGGCGCCAAGGGACAGTGGGTACAGCTTGCCAATCCGTTCTACAAGATCCCGGAGGATGCCTCCAACGTACTCCTCTATGTGGAGACCTCGGATGAGACCACCGAGAATTTCTATGTGGATGAGGTCATCGGCGCCGTGGCAGGCGTTGCCATTGCAGGTCCGGAAAAGCCGGTCATCCGTACCAAATTCGTCCTCGGTGATGTAACAGGCAATGAGATCGTGGATATCTTCGATCTGGCTGCCGCCAAGCACGGACTCATCAAGGGCTTTGCAAAGAAGGCCGACGAAAAGGCCGCTGACGTCGATCAGAACGGCGTGGTAGAAGTGACCGACATCATTCTGCTCCAGAAGTTCCTGGTCAAGGAGATCACACAGTTCCCGGTAGCGGAAAAGATCGTCAGCGAACCTGATTTCAGCGAATGGGACAATTACACCGAGACCGCGACCCCGCAGATGCAGCAGTTCTACGCCGATTCGATCTACCAGATGGGCAACACCTCCCGTCTGCGTGCCAAGATCGCACAGGCAATGGCCGGTGAGCCGACCCGCGTTTCCTACATCGGCGGTTCGATCACCGAGGGCGGCCGCACGGATACCTGCTATGTATCGCGGTCTGCCAAGTATTTCGCAGATACCTTCGGCACCGGCAGCAATGTGAGCTTCACGAATGCCGGTATGTCCGGCACCTCCTCCGTTGTCGGCCTGATGCGTGCAGAAAATGACATTCTCAGGGAAAAGCCGGATGTGATCTTCATTGAATTCTCCGTCAACGACCACCCCGGCGAGTCCTACGAAAAGGGCTTTGAGGGTCTGGTGCGCAAGTGCCTGATGCAGGAAAATGAGCCGGCTGTCATCATTCTCATTACCCGCTCGAAGGGCGGCTACTCCTCGCAGGAGCAGATGGTCAAGGTCGGCAAGAACTACAATGTTCCGATCATCAGCATGGACAATGCACTCACCAAGGCATTCAACAGCGGCCTGCTCCAGCCCTCTGACTACTTCACCGACGAATACCATCCGCATGCCGACGGTGCCAAGCTCATTTCCGACTGCATCGGCTACTATTACCGTCAGGCACTGAAATCCAAGAATGCTTCCGACGCCTATACCATGCCCTCCTCGACTGCATACGGCAGCGAGTACACCACCGCAACCATCGTTCCGCTGACAGATCTGACCAATTTCAATGCTGGCTCCTTCACGCAGAGCACCAAGGGCTACGGAACGCTCCCCTATGCGCTGGCCTTCCAGAAGAACAGCGCCAACAGCCCCATCACCTTCAGCACGCAGGGACGCGGCCTGTTCCTCGTTTACTGCGCAAATTCCAAGGATATGGGGACGGCTGTCATCACTGTCAACGGCAAGACCTCGTCCATTTCCGGCGTCAAGCAGTATACCTGGGGCGGCCCGGATACAGATCTGGCTTACATCCAGGATACCTCCGGCAAACTCGATGTCTCCATCAAGATGGAGAATGCCGGCTCCGATTTCACCATCTGGGGCATCGGTATCATCAAGTAACTGTTTCATTCATACCTCCATTCCAGAACGAACCTCTGCATGATACCGTGCAGAGGTTCGTTTGTCTGTGGATAAAGCACCCCCGCTGCACAGCATCGTACAGCGGGGGTGTCTGCATTATTTGCCTCTTCGCTGCGAGGCGCGGGCGAGATGCCGTAGATCCTCAAAGCGCGGCTTACATTTGTGGTAAACCGCCTTGGCACGGTCATTGTCGCGGTAGAACAGCGCCAGACCGTTGTTGAGCGAGACCAGATCCTCAGCCTCACCAATGATGCCGCAGATCGTTGTGACATCATCCGGGTCGGCACTCTTGCCGAGCAGATTGCGCACGGTGTTGTAATACTGCACCGAATACGCCGGCGCAGTCATTGTATCCGGCTCCGGTTCCGGGAGCTCATCCAGGTCGATCCGTGCATACAGCGGGGCTGCCGCTGCCTCCTCCCTTGCAAAGCGGTCGGCTACCGCAGCCAGGCTTTCACGCTTGACGACCTTCTTTGCATACGGGCGGTATTCCTCGCGCTGCTCCTCAATCATATCGGTGTAATCATCGAGCGGATCATCTTCATCAATGCCGGCAAAGCGATCCGCATCGGTCGCTTCGATCGCAGCCGCGCCGCCCTCCTTCAGA
>CACZPI010000153.1 GCA_902783005.1 uncultured Ruminococcus sp.
TACCGCTGCGTTGATGGCTTTTCACAAGCATTACCTTAGCCGGCAGGTGATCGGATCCTCCGCAGGGATGCGGGGGATTTCTTTTTTAAGAAAGCCTTGCATTCGACCGGGAATTATGCTATAATAGAACAGGAATCCAATCCAATTTCAACCAGAAAGGATGTATCCCCATGAAAATCGAGACCAAGCTGCTCCACGAGGGCTACAAAGCAGGCAACGGCGAGCCGGGTGCGCTGCCGATCGTCCAGAGCACGACCTATGTATTTGATTCCACCCAGCACATTGCAGACCTGTTTGACATGCCGACCGAGTGCATGTATTCGCGCTTTGCCAATCCCACGGTCGATGCCGTCGAGAAGAAGATCGCCGCACTCGAAGGCGGTGTCGGTGCCATGTGTACCACCTCCGGTCAGGCCGCATCGCTGCTGTCCGTGCTGAACCTCTGCAAGGCAGGCGACAGCATCATTGCCGTCAGCAGCCTGTACGGCGGCACGATCAATCTCTTTGCCTTCTCCCTGAAGAAGCTGGGCATCGAATGCATTTTTGTGGATCCCGAGGCAGACGAAGCCGCACTGGATGCCGCCATCAAGGACAATACCCGTCTGGTATTCGGTGAGACGCTCGCCAATCCGGCGCTGAATGTCTTTGACATCGAGCGCTTTGCAAGCTTTGCCCACAAGCACGGCATTCCGCTGATCGTGGACAATACCTTCCCGACCCCGATCCTCTGCCGCCCGATCGAATGGGGTGCAGACATCGTGGTACATTCCACCACCAAGTACATGGACGGCCATGCCCTGCAGGGCGGCGGCGTCATTGTCGATTCCGGCAATTTCAACTGGGCAAACGGCAAGTTCCCGGATTTCACCGAGCCGGACGAGAGCTATCACGGCGTTGTCTACACCGAGGCATTCGGCAAAATGGCCTACATCATCAAGGCCAGAATGCAGCTCATGCGTGATTTCGGCTGCTACCCGGCCGCCAATTCCGCATTCCTGCTGAATATCGGACTGGAGACGCTGGCTGTGCGCATGGAGCGCTACTGCAAGAATGCACTGACAGTCGCCAAATTCCTTGAGAGCTGCGACGAGGTCGCATCCGTTTCCTATCCGGGACTCGAGAACGATCCGTACTATGCACGCGGTAAGAAGTATCTGCCGGACGGATGCAGCGGCGTCATCTCCTTCAACATCAAGGGCGGCCGCGAGCGTGCAACGGTATTCATGGATGCGCTGCAGCTTGCCAAGCGTGAGGTACATGTCGCAGACATCCGCACCTGCGTCCTGCATCCGGCCAGCATGACACACCGCCAGCTCACCGATGAGCAGCTTGTGGCAGCGGGCATTGATGCCGGCATGATCCGTCTGTCCGTCGGCCTGGAGAATGTCGAGGATATTCTGGACGATCTGAAGCAGGCATTTGCCGCTTCCAGAGCATAAGCGCCGGAAACGGGAATCAGGGTGCAGGGGGCGCGTCCCTCTGCACCTTCGTATATAGAAAGGATGTATGATGCAAGAAAAGACCCGGAGCCTCCCCATGCTCCTGTACTGTCTCCTTGTCATGGTGATGCTTGGCATCAGCGACGGGCTGCGCGGGGTATTCCTGCCGGTGTTCGAGGGGAAATTCCTCCTCACCCACCTGCAAAGCTCCCTCATCATCATGGCAAGCTACGCGGGGAATCTGTTGTTTCTGACCTTCGGCGGCAGGGTGCTTGACCGCGTGCCGAGGAAGGGATTCCTCACGGGCATTACGCTGATCTGGATGGCAGCGCTGGTGCTGTATGTCCTGACCTCGAGCTATTGGGTGCTGGTGGTCGGCATGGTTTGCAGCCTCGGCGCCTCCACCATGCTCTCCTCCGCCCTCAATATCACCGCGCCGATGTTCTTCATGCAGACCGCGATGATGGTCAACCTCTTCAATTTCGCGCAGGGCGTCGGTCTTGTGACCGTCCAGAATCTCGGCGGCAGAACAGCCGGGCAGCCGTCGGATCCCGCCTTTTCCGGATGGCACTGGTGGAATCTGGGACTGGTCATTGCCGGCATCCTGAGCCTTGTGCTGCTTGCCGTCATCCGCTTCCCGGCGCACAAGCCCGATGCGGAAGCACCGGCGAAAACCGGCGGCCTTCTGAAAAATCCCGCTGCGCCCTTTCTTCTGGTGCTCTTCGGCACCTATTACATTGCCGAGCACGGCCTGGAAAACTGGATGGTGACCTACGGCAGCCAGACGCTCGGCATGACCGCGGAGCGTGCCGCATTGTACCTGTCCCTGTTCTACGGCGGCATCACAGCCGGAAGGCTGCTGTTCGCCCCTCTGGTGCAGAAGCTCGGGGAGCTGCGCAGCATGGCAGTCTTTACCGTGGCCGGAACGCTGCTGTATGTCGCCGGCATCCTGCTCGGACGCGGGGGCATCGTGCTGCTGTGCCTGTCGGGGCTGGCATTTTCGATCCTCTATCCGACGCTGGTCGTCACGGTCAGCCTGTATTATCCCGCATCGCAGAACGGTGCAGCATTCGGCTTCATCGCCGGAATCGCCACGCTCTTTGATGTCGTGTTCAATCTCGGATTTGGTGCGCTCGCAGATGCCGTCGGCTTTTCGCGCGCCATTCTGATCCTGCCCGCATCCATTGTGGTATTCTGCGTGACATTCCTCATGATGCAGCGCAGATGCCGGCCATTGAAGGGAGGTGCCTGAATGCCATTTTCCAAGAAAACCAGTGAATTTCTCGAATGCGAACGCTGGTGGATCCTTGCGACCATGATGTATGTCGGGGGATTCTTCGGGGGATTTACCTTCAGCGTCCGCGGCGGCGTCTTCTGCAATGCCCAGACGGCCAATTTCGTCCTCCTTGCCATGGCGCTCGGCAACGGCGACTGGGCGCAGGCACGGTATCTGGTCATTCCCATCACCGCCTATTTCCTCGGCGCCGTCGTCTCCGAAGCACTCGGCAGCAGCATCAAGCAGTACAAATTCATCCGCTGGGATACGCTGCTGATCGTCATTGAGATTCTTGTCGTGGTCATCCTCGGCTTCATCCCGGATTCCGCGCCCTTCCAGATCTCACAGGTCGCCGTGAATTTCATCTGCTCCATGCAGTACAATACCTTCCGTCAGGCCGACGGCATTCCGATGGCAACGACCTTCTGCACGAATCATCTGCGGCAGGTCGGGGTATTCTTCACCAAGGGCGTCCGCCACAGTGAACGTGCCCATTTCATGCGCTCCCTGTTTCATGTCGGAATGCTCACGCTGTTTGTTGCCGGCGGCGTGACCTCCACCATGCTGTGCAACCGGTTTTCCGGCCGCGGCGTGTGGTTTGCCGTCATTCCGCTGGGAATCGTGCTGTTTGACCTGCTCTATGCCGATTTCCATAAGGAAAAGGGCGAGCTTGACCGGATCCCGCGGGGGCATTGACCCCAAAATCTCCGGCGGCTCTTGATTTCCTTCTGCAATTGTGGTATAATAAAAGTAGTAAGCAACCGCTAACCACATAAAGGAGGAACCCCATGACCAGTCAGGAATACAAGGCATTGTCCCTGAAGGAATTCACCAAGGCTGCCGCGGTCTACGAGACCGATCGGGCAGGCGTATACAAGATGTGCAAGAAGGATTATCCCGATGTACTGGCGGAGCTGGAACGCGAGCCGTTCACGGATCTGCTGGACTGCGGCTGCGGGACGGCACCGATGCTGACGCTGCTGCATGAGAAATATCCGGAGAAGCACTACACCGGCATCGACCTGACACCCCGGATGATCGAAGCAGCCCGCGCCAAGGGAATGGCGGGCGTGGAGCTGGTGGTCGGAGACTGCGAGAATCTGCCGTTTGCAGAGAATGCATTTGACGCAGTGATCTGCTGCCAGAGCTTTCATCATTATCCGAATGTGCAGGATTTCTTCAACAGCGTCTATCGTGTGCTGCGTCCGGGCGGGCGGCTGATCCTGCGGGACATGACGAGCAATCAGGCCGCCATGCGGTGGTTCTTCAACCACATTGAAATGCCGCTGATCAATCTGGCCGGACACGGAGATGTGCATGTCTACGGCAGGGAGGAGGTCGAAGCCCTCTGCCGGAAGGCCGGACTGCACATGGAGAAGTTTGAATGCCGCGGATTCTTCCGCCTGCATTGCGTCGCCCGCAAGCCGGAGCAGTAAGCCCCATCCCTTCCCCCGAAAACGGGGAAGTTTTTTTTCTGCCCTGTGCAACACTTTATCCCCCACAGGTGTCTATCCCTTATGAAAGCGCTTTTTGGATTCCAAGGAAAGGAGGGATACCCGATGACAGAACAGGAGATCCGTGCCCTGCACCGGAAGGACAGGCAGCAGGGCAACGCCGCCTTGTTCGATACCTATTATTCGTATGTCTGTGCCGTGGTATTCCGGCGGGTGCTGTCATGCGGTACCAGAGAGGATGCGGAGGAATGCGTGATCGACGTCTTTCATGAAGTGATCCGCAGCTTTGACAGCATCCGGGAGGGCGGGCTGCATTCCTACATTGCCGCCTGCGCCCACAATCATGCGGTCAATCTCTGCCGCAGCCTGAATGCCCGTGCCAGGCACAGCACATCGGCAGATCTGACGGAATGCGATTCCGGAGAGGACATTCCCGCCAATGCCGAGGATGCAGAGCAGGCAAGGATCCTGCTTGAATGCATCCGGAAGCTCGGGGAGCCAGACGCCACCATACTGATTCAGAAGTATTACCTCGGCGCCAATTCCGTCCGGATCGCCTCCGTGATCGGAAAAAATCCCGTTACCGTCCGCAGCCGGTGCGCCCGCGCCCTGAAACGCCTGCGCATCCTGCTTGAAGAAAGGGGTGTCACATTATGAAACCAGAGGACAAGCTCAGA
>CACZPI010000154.1 GCA_902783005.1 uncultured Ruminococcus sp.
TGGAAGATTTTTTGAATAAGCGTAAAGAGGGACAGCTATCACTGAAACTGTCCCTCTTTTTCATAGCCTGCTTATTTGTCTTTCGATTAGTAAGATACTTCTTTATGGAGCATCATCGAAAGGAGCTTGACCTATGATAAGCATTATCGCAGCGGATCTGCAGTGTATCCTGAAAAAGAAGGGATTCTGGATCGCTTCGCTGGTCATTATCTTCATAAGCTGTTTTGCCATGCAGGTGGAGCTGAGTCTGGATGACGGCCTGCGCGGATTCTTTTTTCTGGGCTTTTCTGTGAATGTATTCAAAGCAGCGGCCATCTTTTTCGGATTTCTCATTTTCACAATGATCGTATGCCTGATCTGCCACCTGGCGGTTTGTGTTACTGCGATCCATTTCACCTTCGGCAGGAAGGAACTGGGCTTCTGATACGATACATATGCAACAGACAGATGATTTTGGGTATCTGTCTGTTTTCTTTCTGCGTCAGGCCGCTGAATGCCGGCGTCGCATGCACTTGACAACTGCATGAAGTTGGGGTATAATAAAGTAGGGAAGGGGGACATAGTCCCCTTTGCTTTTTCATTTCAAACAGAGAGGGAGCAGAGTATGGCAGACAAGCAGAATCCGAAAGGATCCAAAAAGCCCAAGGAACCGTCTGTTCTGGATATAGCCCGTGAGCTGGAGGCGCAGCAGGAGCGGATCCGGGAGGAGCAGCAGGAGATCGCCCGGCAGCAGTATGAGGAGGAGCGTTCTGCGCATGCAGAGCAGCTTCGCAAGGACAAGGTCGAGCTGATCCGCTTAAAGCAGGGCGTCATCGAGGAAAGCGATACCATTTACGAGGAGCATCCGGAGGAACGGAAATTCACCCTGCGCGAGAAGATCTCCAATTTCTTCTACCATAATAAATGGTGGCTGGGGCTTGCATCGTTCTTTGCCTTCATCATCGGCTTTATCACCTGGCAGATCGTGACGACAGTCAAGCCCGACATGATCGTTCTGCTGCTGGTGCATGATGATTTCTTCAATGCGGCATGCAACGAGAGGATCGGGGAACTCTTTTCACAGTATATCGCGGATGAAAACGGCGACGGCCGTGTGGCTGTGGATGTGTATTATATCCCTGCATCTGCCGATACGGCTGACCGAAGCGGCTATACCGGTGACAGCACCAAGCTCTTTGCGGAATTCCAGATCAGTGAGGCAGTGCTGGTGATTTCCGATGAGGGCGCGGATGAATTTATTGTCCCGGATCAGACGCTGTATTCTCTGGAGGAGGATTTCGGCGACTATGCGCAGACGGATGGGGTGCGGTTCTATCTATCCGACACCGGATTTGCCGATGCACTTGAATGGGATGAGGGGCCGCTCGACAAGGATATCTATATCGGGATCCGCAAGGTGCGCAAGACGCTTGACTCTGAGGAGGAAATGCAGAAGGTGTTCGATGTTTCGTATCCGGCATTGCGGCAGTTTATTGAGGAGTATGGCACCAAATCGGAATAAGGGGAGGCGGGGCTGCATGCAGTCCTGTCTTTTTTGACATATTTTTTGGTGAATGCAATCGAATCTGCACAAAAAACAAAACTGGACGTTGACAAATCCTTGTGAATGTAGTATAATAAAGATAATATGCCGGAGGCTGTTCCGGGATAGAATGAATCGATACAGAGGAGAGTATTTATGAAAATCAAGCGTTCTTGGGCCGCCTTTATGACTGCCGCAGCGTATAGCCTGAGCTGCCTGGGCGTTCCTGTTTCTATTTCCAATGCTGCCGAGCTGCGGAGCGTTACCACCTACGGCCGTGCCAGCACCAATATCGGCAATCAGGATTATTCCAAGTCCAACTGGGCAGATACCGTCAAATCCTATCTCGTGGAAAATGAGGACGGCACGCTGACCCGTGTCGAATTTTCTGACGGCAGCATCATCTGTGAGGACTATACAAAGGACGGTTCGGTCACGGCGACCCATTCCATCAATGCAGAGCTCCCGATCTGGGGCGGTTTCTTTGCCGGTGAGAAGTACAATTTCTTCGTATTCGGGCAGAACAATCCGAATGAAACGGATGAGACAGAGGTCATCCGCATTGTCAAGTATGACAAGCAGTGGAACCGCGTCGCCTCCAAGTCGATCTACGGTGCCAATACCGCCAGACCCTTCTATCAGGGCAGCGTGCGCATGGCAGAGGATCGCGGATGGCTCTATCTGCATACCAGCCATGAGATGTACAAGATCGACGGATATAATTACCAGTCCAATCTGACCATTACCATCAGTCAGGAATCCATGAGTGTGCTCGACAGCCAGCATCAGTTTATCGCCGGCTATGGCTATGCAAGCCAGACATTTAACCAGTATGTCCAGGCAGAAAACAACCTGCTGTACCGGATCGACCAGGTTGACTATTTCCCGGGTCGCGGTATTTATCTGGCGAAGAATTCCTTCGACTCACTCTGGCAGATGCAGAAGACTGCTTCGGAAAATATTTTCCCGTTTGGCGGTGATTACAACGGCGGATCCGGCAATTTCCATTTCACCGGTGCTTCTGTCGGCGGATTTGAGCTGTCTGACACCAGTGTGCTGACCGTCGGAAATTCCCTTGACCAGACGGCTATTCCCGCCGGCTTGTCCAATCCCGATCAGAATAATGCCGGCGGCCAGCGCAATATCTTTGTATCTGTGACGGACAAGCAGAATGTGACGAGTCACAACTTTATCTGGATCACCACCTACGGTGCCAACAGCGGTGTTACAGTTGGCACTCCGCAGTTCGTCAAGATTGCCGATGACCGTTTTGAGATTCTCTGGGAGGAGAGCGGTGCGCAGGGCTCTGTGTCCAAGAATGTAACGATCGACGGAAAGGGGCGTATCATCGGCCAGATCGAGAACAATACCTTCCGTCTGTCCGACTGCCAGCCGATCGTGACGGATACCTATGATATTACATGGTATGTGACAGATCGTTCTGCACCGGTGTTCTATACACTGTCTCCTGATCTGGGAGAAGGGTATGTAACAGAATCTACATCTGAAACCACTACAGAAACGACTACAGAATCCACCACAGAATCTACAACAGAATCCACCACGGAATCTACAACAGAATCTACAACAGAATCGACCACGGAATCCACCACAGAATCTACAACAGAATCCACCACAGAATCTACAACAGAATCCACCACAGAATCTACAACAGAATCGACCACGGAATCTACAACAGAATCCACAACAGAATCCACAACAGAAACCACAAGCACGGAGACGACCTCCACAACGGAGACGACCTCCTCCACGGAATACCTGCTGGGCGATGTGGACTTTGACAACAGGGTCAGCGCAGAGGATGCCTCCCGGATCCTGATTGTGGCTGCATTCTCCGGACTGAATCAGTGGAAAACGCTGCAGGATGATGACAGCCGCGAATGGAAGGCACGACTGGCCGCGGATGTCAACAAGGACAACGCGATTGATTCGACAGACGCTTCCTATGTACTGATTTATGCCGCAACGAGCGGACTGAAGACAGCCAACTGGTCTGACATTATCCGATAACGAAAGAGATTCCCTCCCCGTGAATGGGGAGGGAGATTTTATTGTGGGGGCTTCGATCTCACGCCCCAGTAAAAGTGTCAGGTTCTCTTTTACAAAAGTCTGAGCCGGTGCGAAACCGGCTCAGCTTGTTTTCGGTTCAGTTTGCTCTGGTGACGGTGACGGTATAGCCGCCGTCAGATGCTGCGCCGATGTTCACGGTGTAACCGGTGTCAATGGTCTGATCGCCGCTTGCATCATAGGCAGCAAAATTACTTGTGCCGAAGCTGATCGTGTCGCCGGTGTGATAAAAGCCGCCGCCGTCATTGACCAGGCGCAGTACACGGATCTTGTCATCACCCATGTAGTAATCCGAGAAATTGTCGTACTTGAATGCCGTGCCGTTGACCTCCGCCTGCACATGGAAGATGCGCACGCCGGAATCGTAGGTATACATATCTGCATTGTTGCCGGTAAGGGAAATGGCTTCGATCAGGAAATATTCCGATGTGAAGTCGCCTTCTCCGCCTGTGATCGGCAGAACCAGACAGCTGCCCTCCCTGGATGCATCCGCAAGGCGGAAGGTCTGCTCACCGCTGCCGGAATAGGTCTGCACCTGCCGGTCATTCAGCCAGCCGTACATCAGCTTCGAGAAGCTGCAAAAATCGCCGATGGAATCATCCATGCGCTCAAAGCCTGCCTCGCCGTGCAGCCCCTCGTAATCGTCATTGCCGTACTTGTAGTAATCCGGCAGCCCGATCGAATGCCCCATTTCGTGGATGAGCGTCTGCTTGAGGTAGGTCATGTCGTCTGCATTGGGCATCACGTCCATGATGATGTAGCTGACGATCTGCATGTTATCCACGGTGAAGCCGGGATTCTGATACCAGGTGCTGGTGCAGCCGTACCAGTATTTCTTCATGGCATCCGATGCATTGTCAAGCGGTACGGTAAAGGCGATGCAGTCGATCACGCCGTCATGGTTGCCGTCATAATCCTGATAATTGATCTGGCCGTCAAGCCCTTCGAGAACCTCCATGACCATTGTCTCATATTGGTACTCTCCCTGTGAATAGTCCGCCATATTGCCCTTGCAGGTGTAATGGTACACATCGCCGTCAACGTGGAGATTGCCGTAGGAAGCCCGTTCATACCATGCAGCAACGCTTTCATAGGGCGCGGCAGTTTTGCCGTTTCCGTAGAGCTCCTCGCGGATCTCATCGGTGCTGTAAGCGGTATCGAGGTATTTTGCATCCGCGAAATCCACATAGACATTGAGCATTTTGACATCACCGGTGGAAGGCGTTGCCGTGCCGAACTGCTCCACCACGGAAGGCAGCATTCTGCCCTGGGGAGCGGGTGTCTCCGGCGTCAGGAGCATGTGCTTGAGCTTTGCCAGATCAAAGGCGTCGATCATGCCGTCCGGCACCACATCGCCGGCCTCCCAGTCGGCAAGGTAGGCATCCCGGGCATTTACCAGCCATTTCTGCACCGTGACAAGATCGAGGGTGCCAAATACGCCGTCGGCATTGACATCGCCGGCGATCCGGTAGGAAATGTCCGGTTCAGTGGGTGTGACCGGATCCTCCGTTTCCGGCGTGACAGCCGCCAGGTTGAAGCGTCCGGATTCGGCCTTGAGCTTGCTCCAGGTATATTTGAGGAACCACTTGTCGAAGGTATTGATATAGCCGCACGAGCCTGCCATCATGATGGAATTCTCACCGCCGGGGAAGCCTCCGGGCGGGAAGCCGTCGGATTCACCCTCGCCGCCGTAATAATCCGGGAAGCCGAATCCATGCCCCATTTCATGCAGGAGAATGTGCTCGCTGGTGGTGCCGTTGATGAGTCCCAGAACAGACTGGTCGGAGAGGATCTGCCCGTAATGGTAGCCGTAGCCGCCCATATTGATCATGCCGGTGATGCCGTGCAGGTACATGTCATAGCGGTTATTGTAATCGCCGTTGTAGCTCCAGTTCTTGTCCTGCCAGTGCGCATAGCGGGAGAGTGAGATCGGCTCCGCGGGCTGGATCGCGGGCACGGAGGCATCTCCCATGCCGGAGGAGATCATGTCGTCACGAAGCCAGGAATCTGCCGTATCGGTGTACACGACCTCATCGGGCTGCCGGTCAAGGAGGCAGCTTTCGTCGAGAACGGCATAGCCGACAACATTCACATTGACATGGGTGAACGGCCATTCGTCGTAGCCGATGAGGTTGTCCGTCCACTGATTGACGGCATTTTCCAGCATTTCCGGCAATCTCTGACGCTGTGCGAGTGTGATCGGCTCATAGGACTGCCACATCAGGATGTAATTGAGCGTTCCGTTTCCGGCAATGATCTGGTCGTAGATCGTTGCCCATGCTTCGCAGGATTTCTCGGTCTCAATGCGATTCTGCCAGATCCAGTCACAGGCATTGCGGTAGTCCTGCGGCATGTCGGAAATGCTTTCCGCCGAGGCCGTCACCGGCGCAAAGCCGACGCTTTTTGTCTGCCCCGTGATGGGTGTCAGGCAGAGCGCCGCCGCGAGGAGCGCAGCGATCCATTTTTTGCTTTTCTTCATCTTCTTTTCCCCCTTGCAGGTGTTGGTCTGTTTTTCTTCTGTGAAATTCACATGATATTCAACACCTTGTATAATTTTATTGTACACCATAAACAAGGCTTTGTCAATTGAATATCGTCTGACAAGAGAAAAATGTATTTACAATAAACCGGATCTGGCTGTAAAATGATCCCGGAATTCAAGGATGATTTTACATCCTCCGAAGCATACGGGATCAACAGGGAAGTCATAAACAGAAAAAACCCGCACCCTGAAACACTCAGGGTGCGGCTCCAAGTATGGCGGAGATGGTGGGATTCGAACCCACGGGCCGTTTTACCGACCAAACGATTTCGAGAACTTTTCGCATCTTACCGGTTCGACACGGTTAATACCATATAGTATCACAAATATGGTTCCAGAAATGGCTATTCTACGTAGTTCGACAGAAAACTTTTGGAAAACTGCGAGAAAACTGCGAGACAAAATCAGGCGAAAGGATAAGAAAAATATGATAGCTAAAGAAAAACTGCGAGACGTAGAGCGCCTTTTGAGAGGTTGTCCGGATATCATGACACCGGCACAGGTCGCTCGATGGTCACCCTATGGGCGCAATACCGTTTACAAGCTGCTGCACAGCGGTGAACTAAAATCATACATATTTCGCGGAGGGTACCTTATTGCTAAAACCGATCTGATCGAGCATCTGGTCGAGCACAGCGAGGATACTGATGCAGGCAGATCTTTCCGCATCAAGCAGAATGGAGATAAGAGCGATGAGTGATCTCAATTATCTCCGAAGTGAATACCTGCCTATCATCTCCAGCGAACAACTGCGGAAGATCCTCCATGTGAGTAAACGCAAATGCGCTTGGATGCTGCAAACAGGAATCATCCCTTGTACCGATACACATAAGAGATCACGGCGGTATCGGATAGAGCTGGAGCAAGTGATCCATTACCTGGTAAAGGCTGATGAGCAACAAAACTGCCATAGCAAAGACGGAGCATACATAAAGAGAGAGTCGCTGGCAACCGCTCCCATCTCACCGCCCTCCGGATTCAGAAAGAACCTTGAGAATGCATGGTGCAAGGAGCCTGATGTGCTGACCATCAAGGAGGTCGCAAAGCTGACAGGCTATTCTGATAATGCTGTAGATAGATGGATCGTCAAGGGTAGCCTGCGGTCGGTGTTGGTGCAGACCGGGCTGATTACTTGTAAAGAATGGTTGGTGGATTTCTACTGTGGCGAGGGATACACGATAGCAAAGAAGTCGGAGAAGCATATCAGGCTGATAAAGAGAATCTGTGGGTGAATGGGAAATGCTGCGGTCTGCATCATACAGACCGCAGCATTGTTACCGAGGATTATTGCCGATCATGCTTTCCATGATCTTCTGAACATTTTCCTCCAATAGATAAGGGCTTGCCAGTTGGTTTTTGTCATATTGGAGAGGCGTATCGAGCGTGATCGTCTCGAGGAGGCAGGCGAAATAGCGCTCCCAGCTTGCATGTTTCTCACTTGCAATATAGTCATAAGGCGCAGCTAAAATGTTGGCAAGGTCAGGATGTGTCACTATCCCTGATTTCAGAACGAGCCACTCAAAGGATTCCGGCAGATACAGTCGGATTGTTTCAGGACGGTCAAGTATCATCTGATACACCTTCTCCATCTCCGAACCGAACGCTGCACCGTCTGCAATCACAAGCAATTTCTTCTCCAACCGGCCTGTGATCGAGGAAGCAATATTTGATTTGCCGTATGCAGAGACACAGGTTGTTCCTTTCAGTTCAGCGATGCAGGAATACATCTGGAATCCGGCTTTAGAATCCTCTGTTAGGAATGTGAACTGCCCGATGTACTGCTTGTCTAGCTCAGGAATGCTGTCATACAAAGGATATGTCTGATTGTAGGTAATCTTATTCAGCTTTCCGGTCTGCTTCATTTTCAGAATCGAGCCAACGCTGTATGGCAGCTGCGGCAGACTCTCTCTGGTGATGAGAACGAAGTAATTGCTGGAATGTGTGACGATCTCGGCAAACTCTTTAGACCGCAGGAACGGGTTTCCCTCATCAATGAAGACGATGCTGTTCTCCGTATGCTCCAGCAAGAGCTGCCACTGGTTTCCGCCCACA
>CACZPI010000155.1 GCA_902783005.1 uncultured Ruminococcus sp.
GAGCTTGTCAAAAAAGTCTGTTTTGGGGAGGGCGTACTGTGATCCGCCCCCGCACCCCCTGAAAAAGTGTCAGAGACACTTTTTCGACAGTCTGCATTATATAATAATATAATAGCCGGTTCAGAATCAATCCGCATTGACGCGCAGGTAATCCGCGGGATTCTGGCAGATATTGTTCTCTCGCACTTCAAAATGACAATGCGGGCCGGTCGAATCGCCTGTGGAACCGACGTATGCAATGAGCTGTCCGCGCTCGACCCATTGTCCGGCATAGCAGACAACGCTTGAGCAATGCGCATAATACGTCAGGAAGCCGTCCGGATGCTCGATGATGACATAGTTGCCGTAGCCGCCGGAATTCCAGCCGGCACGCATGACGGTGCCCGATTCAGCGGCATAGATCTCGGTGTCCATCGGTGCGGCAATGTCCAGACCCTTGTGATTGCGCTCGCCGCCGAAGGGAGAGCTGATATAGCCGCCGTTGACCGGCCAGCCGTATTTGCCGGAGCCTTCGAGGGTGGTATTGGTGCTCTGCGGTGCCGCGCTGTAGGTGCCGACACCGATCTGCTCTGCGATCGGCTCCTCCGTCACCGCGCTTGACAATGTGACACGCGACTGCTCGATGCCGTCCACATAGGTCACACGCACCTGACTTTCACGCTTGCCGAGCCTGCCCTTGGCAATGACCTGCTCCACGCCGAGATTCAGCGCCGAGGTCTCGACCCGCACGGTGCCGTAGTCAATGTAGCTCGTCACCGTCATTTCCTTGGTGTAGGCGATCGGAATATACCGGTGCCTGGTACGCACGCGCAGGATCACGCCCGGCTCAAAGCGCTCTTCCATATCGGGATTGAGTTCCGCCAGCTCGTCAAGATCCATGTCGTACATGGCCGCAACAAGCTGCGGGGAATCGCCCTCGCGCACGATGTAGCGGCTCTCCTTCTTGGATTCCTTGGAAAGCTTGGCGATGATGTCATCCGTATCGGTCAGGCTGTCCTTCAGGTAGACGCCCTCCTGGTAGGTGACCTCCTTGTCGTAATAGACCTCGCTGACGGTGTTGTCGCTCAGCTCCTGCACATAGTCATTCAGATTCTCGTCGAGATACTTGGAAATCCTTTCCTTGTCCTCGACAGCGCCGACAAAGGTGCCGTCCACATACACGCCCCATGCATCACGCAGGTCTGCGCCGGTACCGGCCAGCAGCTTGTCGGCAAGCACCTGCACGGGGACATACTGTTCATCCTCGGAAACGATGCGCAGGGTGTATTCCGGCTCCAGGCTGCGCTTGAAATGGTAGCCTGCCTGATTCAC
Organism: uncultured Ruminococcus sp.; assembly: GCA_902783005.1. Taxonomy (GTDB): domain Bacteria; phylum Bacillota; class Clostridia; order Oscillospirales; family Ruminococcaceae; genus UBA3855. The sequence continues at coordinate 1,312 of CACZPI010000155.1, forward strand.
ACGCTGCATGACCTCCTTCTGGGCATTGCGGAAGTCGTTTTCATCAGCAATGATGCCCAGCTCTTCGCCGTCCACGGAAACGCTGACCGCATAGGTCAGGGAGGTGCCGTAGCGGATGATGCCGATGAGAAACAGGATCGAGAGAACCGGCAGCACATAGTTGAAGCCCGTGCGCAGGATGCCGTGTTCTCCGAAGATAATGCTGATAAAAAGCCGTCCGACCTCGCGCAGGAACCTTGCAACGCCCTTGCCGCGGGCATGCTTCATATCCCGGATGATCTCCCGCATCGGGCGGTTATGCTCCTCAATGCCGGCGGCGATCCCTCGCCAGAGGAATGCCAGCACCCGGCCGATCTGCCGGAGAAAATACCAGAGAAGCCGGAACAAGCCGGAGATCAGGAACCACACCGCATGCAGAACGATGCCGAGACTATGGACAACGATCATGCCGAGCCAGACAAGAAGCTCCGGGAGATCCCGCCGGTCCGTCCGCGGATCGGGGCTGCTGAAAAATGCCAAGGTATCACCTCTTTCGGGGATGGGGTTTGTATTCACATGGTATATCATAACACATTATGTGAAAAAATGCAAGTGTATGCAGGAATTTATTCCGGCTGCACCAGTGCCGCAAGCTCACGGGGCAGCGGGGAGCGGATCTCATGGCAGATCCCGGCTGCATCGGTATAATACACCAGCCCGCAATGCAGCGCATGATGCGGCAGGACAGGCGCCCCGCCGTAGAAGCTGTCCCCGGCCAGCGGGCATCCGATATGCGCCATATGTACCCGGATCTGATGGGTGCGGCCGGTTTCAAGGCGGCATTCCGCGAGGGTGAAGCGGCCGCGCCGGAGCACCCGGTAATGCGTTACCGCATGCTTGCCCGCCGGGTCAATGCGCCGGCGGATGATCGAGCCGGGATCGCGTCCGATGGGGGCGCAGATCGTTCCGGCATCCGGCAGATCGCCCTCCACCACCGCATAATACCGCTTTTCGATCCGCCCGGGAAGCTGCGAGGCGGCTACGGCATGCATGGCACAGCCGACAAGCCCCGAGGTATCCATATCCAGCCGGTACACCGGGCGGAAGGTCAGCCCGGGATGCACCGCCGCAAAGACATTCGCAAGCGTATCGCCGTGGTGCCGCTGCGAAGGATGCACCGGGGTGCCGGCAGGCTTGTCATAGAACAGCACATCCGCATCAAGGAACACCTCCGGAACATGCAGGGCGGGATTGGCCTCGGTATGCTGGGCATCAGGCAGATGCAGCCGGATCACATCGCCCGGGAACACCGTATCCACCGTCCGCAGGAGCATGCCGCCCCGGGTAATGCCGCCGGGGACATGCTTGAGATGGGTGAGCTGCCGGTGGGACAGCCCGCAGTCCTGCCGGAGAAACACCTCCGCCCGGCAAGGCTCCGGGCGGTGCATGGTATAGATCAGGTCAGGCATGGTTCCCATCCTTTCTGTGCATCGTATTCACGCATCCGAAGCTGCAAAAACAGCACCAGCTCCGCCGCCGCATACGGCAGCAGCACCGGAAGCAGCATTGCACCCGCTGCCCGCAGGAGCCTGCGGAAATAGGCCATGCGATGCCCGCGCAGCATGTCTCTTGTGCGCCGGATCGCCGTCCATGCAGGCACCTGCGGATGAACAAGCTGCCAGAGGGGCAGCGCCGTCAGATCCATGCAGAAGCGTGCATAAAGCGCTCCCGCCCAGAGCATGCCCGCGCCTGCCTGCACCGCCGCAAAGAGCCACAGCCCGCCGTCCGGCACCTGTGCTGCACGGCGGAGCGCATACAGCATGCCTGCGCCGCACAGCACAGCCGGAGCCGCCGCCGCAAGCCGCAGCAATTCCGCAAGGAGCAGACCGCCCGCTGCATGCAAAGCGCCGCGGCGGGGGCATGCAAGCCCGAGCCTTGCCGAGAACCAGCGCCCGGAATGGCGCACCAGCGGCAGAAGCAGGCAAAGCACTGCGCTGCCCCATCCGAGCCGCAGCAGCATCCAGAGGGGATCCCTTTGCAGGAGAAGCCCCCGGGGATCACCGCTGCATACAACACAGGCCGCCGGCGCCATGCCCCGGAGCAGCACCGCCGCTGCCGTCAGCAGCGTCAGATACAATGCATGGGCATAGTGACCGGCAAGGGAATTGCGGGCAAATCTGCGGATGGTCATGCTTCCTCCTCATTGACAGTGAATCGCGGATGATGCAGCGTCCTGCTGCATTGAGCTTGTCAAAAAAGTCTGTTTTGGGGAGGGCGTACTGTGATCCGCCCC
>CACZPI010000156.1 GCA_902783005.1 uncultured Ruminococcus sp.
ATCATCAACGATCAATATGCTTCTGCGAAGCCCCTTCTTGCGTTCCAGCAATTCTTTCATACAGGATTCCTCCTTACATAATAGTCCAATCAAAACAACCCGCATGATAAGTAAACCGGCAATAGATGTACATGCCGTCAGAATCTATAATTATTCATATTAATTTTAGCATAAAACGCAGATAAAGTTAACAGAGTATCGAAAAATACACTGAACTTCATTGACAGCGTAGGGACGCGTTCTCACGGTAGCAGATGTGACATAACCGGGAACATTTTGAGCAAGTGAACCGGAACCGTCCTGTTCCACTTTCATAGAAATCCTGATTCCGCAAATTCGACTTGCTGAGCACCTGCCCTACGAGCGATAATCCGCTCGGCGTAATCAATCTTTCATTGCTTACAACATACTCAATTTTTCGCATTTTCAAATTCACCCTCCGGGTGCTGATTGTACAGCGTTTATGATATTTCTATTTTACCATATTTTCGCTGTTTTGTATAGTACTTGGCGGGCGCAGGTTTGCGGATTCAGGTTTTTGTCATAATCGGCAATCCGATCACATCATTCTGCATTCAAGACGCGCGAAGGCAGAAGCAGCAGCATCTGCGGCCGGAATTGCAGGAACCCCCTCCCGTTTGCGGGGAGGGGGCGAATGCCTTACTTCTGCACCGGCAGGCTCTCGATGAGCGAGACGAGGAAGCGCAGGATATAGAGCGAATCCGAGCCGTCCACCAGGTCATTCTGATCGACGTCCGCGAGTCTGCGGGCGCGGGTATCGAGCGAAACAAGGCCGAGCAGATTCTTGTTGAGCGTGACCACATCGAGGAGCTCGACCTGGCCGTTGCCGTCCACATCGCCGAATTCGCCGGTTTCCGGGGCAAAGGCGATGGTCTGGGCGCCGGGCACCTCGCGCGTGGGCGTGAATTGTGCGCTGATCGTGCCGTTTTCGTCGGCGGTGTACTGGTTGATGTAGAGAAGATTCTCGCTGCCAAGCGGGTTTTCAGCCGCCGGGTCGGCCATGCAGTAGACGTTGTAGACCATCCCCGGAGTCAGGCCGGTGAGCTCTGCGCTCTGCGGGGCGGCTGCGGCGGCGTTAAGCGTCCGGACAGGTGCCGCGGCAAGGGATTTCGGGGCAGGCGGGAGGGATTTGGTCGCAATCGCGGCGGGGAGGGTGATTTTGACGGGGACGGAGCTGTCCTCTGTGGTGCCGTTGCCAAGTTGGCCGTGATTGTTAGCTCCCCAAGTGTAGAGACTGCCGTCCTCGGTGATGGCGGCGCTGTGGTAGCCTCCAAGACTGACTGCCTTGACATTGTCCATGATCTTGACAGGCACAGAGCTGCGTTCTGTGGTGCCGTTGCCAAGCCGACCAGAAGCATTACTTCCCCACATGTAGAGACTGCCGTCCTCGGTGATGACAGCGCTGTGGTAGCCTCCAAGACTGACTGCCTTGACATTGTCCATGATCTTGACAGGCACAGTGCTGTCCTCCATGGTGCCGTTGGCAAGCTGGCCGTAAAAATTATATCCCCACATGTAGAGACTGCCGTCCTCTGTAATGGCGGCGCTGTGCCAGTATCCAAGGCTGACCGCCTTTACCTTGTCCATGATCTTGACAGGCACAGAGCTGTCCTCTGTGGTGCCGTTGCCAAGCCGACCCTGCCCATTATATCCCCACATGTAGAGACTACCGTCCTCTGTGATGGCGGCGCTGTGATAGTATCCAAGGCTGACCGCCTTCACATTGTCCATGATCTTGACAGGCACAGAGCTGTCCTCCGTGGTGCCGTTGCCAAGCTGACCATAAGCGTTACGTCCCCACATGTAGAGACTGCCGTCCTCTGTAATGGCGGCGCTAAGATACCATCCAAGGCTGACCGCCTTGACATTACCCATGATCTTGACAGGCACAGAGCTGTTCTCTGTAGTGCCGTTGCCAAGCCGACCGTCCTCATTTAATCCCCACATGTAGAGACTGCCGTCCTCTGTAATGGCGGCGCTGTGTAATTCTCCAAGGCTGACTGTCTTTACCTTGTCCATGATCTTGACAGGCACAAGGCTGTTGTCTTTGGTGCCGTTGCCAAGCTGACCGCAACTATTCCCTCCCCACATGTAGAGACTGCCGTCCTCTGTAATGGCGGCGCTGTGATATGATCCCATTGAGATCGGCACATTTTCTACCGAAACACTGAACGATGAATGGTCAATATCCGTCCGGTACGGGCAATCCCCCCTCCCGAACCCGCAGTAGGTGGAGTAGTAGAAATCAAACAGATGGAATTTGAGATCGAGCGGCTTGACCGAGACGGATGCCTCACCACCGAAAAGGCTGAATTTTTCCGGGTATTTGAAGGTGACGCTCGCGACCAGATACACCTTACCCGCCGCACAGAGAATGCACCGGTGCTCCGGCGGGAATGTGACCTTGACATCTACGCCCGCTTTGGCGTTCAGGTCGTACTTGTTTTTCCCCACATTGGCCTTGGCCTCAAACACGATGCCGGCGAAGAAATCGACTTCCGGCTTGGCTTCAAACTCGACCTCCGGCTGTCCGACCTCGATCATCTTGCCGCTGTAATGCCCCAGATAGAATGTGAGGTTCTGCGAGAGCGTGACCGTTACCTCGATCTTGCCGGACAGCTCTAATTTGAAGCCGATCCCCACATCATAGCCGATCAGCCCGAACAGGCTTGCCTGCATGCGCTTGAAATACAGCGTGCCGCTGATATTGCCTTCGATATTGCCGGAGATCTTGACGCTGTAGCCGATGTCGGTCTTGGCATACTTGCCCGTATTGCTCTGATACAGCGTGACACGCAGCGGCACCCTGACGGTAAAGGACAGGTTGACCTTCACATTGGCTTCGCCCTTGAAAACGCCTGTATTTGACTTTTCATCGGGATCCTGACCCATGAGCGTTTTCTCCCATTTATAGGTAAAGCCCATTCCGACCTCTGCCCAGCCCAGCTCGGAGTCATTGCCCGCCTTGCTTTTCACGCCGGGGGTCTGCTCCACGCCGGTGTAGGTCAGCCCCATGCCCATGTCCGTGGTATCGGGATCCTCGACCTCGGCCTGCAGCGTCTCCTCGATCTTGACAAGCGAAAAGGCATCCGTCAGCTCCATATCCCCCGAAGCAATGACCGCGCTTGTGCCGTCGATCGTGATGGATGCGACCGTGAACACAAGCTGCTGCCCGTTGTAGTCGTAGTAGACGACATCCCCGGCTTGCAGGGAAGAAATGCTGCTGTCGATCGCCGTGAACGTGTAAACGCCCGTTTCCTCGTCGTAGGACGAGAGCAGGTTGCTTGTCCCGTTGTACGGCACCTGCACGGTGCTGTCACTGAGCACCATGAAATTGGTGTCGGTCTTCTCGTCGAGCTGCACGACAAGATCGGCGTCATAATCGGCCGCTGTCGCATTGCGGATGCGGGTGATCTCCTCGGTGTAGAGATTCGTGGAATACGCCGTACACAGCGGCGACAAGTCCTCCGCGACCAGAAACGCCTTGACAAGGTAATATTCCGGCACCTCGTCCGGCAAAGTGAATTCCGCAAGGGCATTGCCGCCCGTGTTTTCCTCCGGCGGCGTGACATGCTCCGAAACGGATGCATACATCTGCGATTCGTCGTCGGAATAGAACCCGACCACCAGCTCGCAGGCGGTGTTGACGTAGTAGGAAACCGAGGCCGTTCCGTTCTCAACGGTCACATCGGTGATGCCGCAGCTCCCGTCAAATGCGTCCTCCTGCGCGGCCTGCGTCTCATCGAGCAGAAGCGCACCGAGGGAGCTTTCGGCGGTGTACCGCACATCCTTCGTCGTTTCCGTCGTCAGGTCGCTGCCTTCCTCCGCGCCTGCCGGCAGAACACTGACCGTCATCGTCAGGCTCATGACCGCGGATGTCAGGAATGACAGTATGCGTTTGTGGATCTTCATGATGTACCCTCCTTTTTGCTTCATGCAAAGCATCCTTGCGGATGCTGCTGCTATTATCATACCATATTTTTCCATGGATGTCAAACAGGGAAACGGCAGACAGATCCACAGTACACCTTTCCGAAACGATACTATAAAAGAAGGAGCCTGCTGTGCTTTCGCTCAACAAGTTCCTTCAAGACATAAATGCAATCGTACAGCAGCAAATGAAGCCTGTTAAATACTGCTGATTTTCCGCTACCACTGTTTTTTCTCTCAGTCCCCCGCATCCTTCGCAGATTCCTCCGGCAGCGGAAACCGTTTATCCCAGTGCAGGTACATCCGGTCATCGGGAACGATGGACGCGGCCATGCGGATGACATCCTCCTTCATGTCCGCAGCGGCGAACTTTGAGACGAGAATGCTGCAATAGCAGTCCCCATGATCCCAATACAGCTGGTACAGTGTCCACGGAAGCTCCGAGGTCATCGTGAACAGCCATCCCGGATGCCCGGCGACACTGACCTCCTCCCATACGCCTCTGTCATCAAGCGTGATGCTGTCCGCTTGGGGATACTGCTCAAAGCAGACATTCATCCGCTCCGTCGTCACGCCCGTCTCCGTGTAATTCAGCAGACGGTTGCCCCGGGTGAAGGTGCAGGTTCCGGTTATGGTTGAATCATCGCCGCTGTAGGTGAATTCCATGCCCTCCGGGAGCCACCCGAGCTTGTAAAGGGTGGAAAGCGTTTCGGCGTGGGTCGGGTTTTGCAGCATCAGCTTTGCGGTGCCGTCTGTCTCTGTGGGTGTCATGTACTGCCGCTGCAATTCATACTGCTCTGCCGTGACCGTCTGCGTCTCTGTGCCAAGCTCACTTGGTTCAAAGGGCAGCGTTCCGGTTACAAACGGCAAGGACTCCAATGCCTGCTCCACTTCTGTTTCTGTTACCGCAGCCGTCTTCTCTTCTGCGATGCCGGATGTTGTTTCGGCGGTTTCCTGCACGGTCTGCGGTGCTGTCTCCGTCGTATCCGCTATAGCTGCTTCTGTTTCAATAGCTGTGGCCTCGGTCGGAGTGGGTACCGGATCTTCCCGATCCTCTGACGCAGTCGGTTCCGTCACGGGAACAACTGCCGGAGCCGATGCAGTCGTTTCGGAGGAGATGGCCTGTGTGACCTCCGCGGTCAGATGCTCTGCGGGAGGCGGTGTCATTGCGTTCAAAGTGCCGATCGCGGCTGCCGTTCCGCCGCAGATCAATAGACAAGACGCCGCAATGACGGCATACATCCACTGCGGGCGGCGCCGTTCCGGAATCTCCTCGGCTTCGTCTGTTTCCGCATTCAGCTTTCGCATGCAGGTCTCAAAAATACGGTCAAGCCGCCTGCTGTCCCCCGGCGGGCAGAGACGGGCGATCTCCTCTTTCGTTTGCAGATCGGCATGGCGGAGCACTTCAAATCTGCGTTTCATAGAAATTCCTCCTTCGTGAGTTCACGTTTCAGCTTCAGCAAAGCCCGCCGCAGACGCATACGCGCGGCAGACGGACTCAGCCCCGTCATGCGTCCGATCTCACCGGAGCTGAGTCCGTAATAATACCGGGCCAGCACGATGGTACTGTCCAGCTCACCGAGGGCGCGGATACTGCGCATGAGTCTGTGTACCTCATCAGCTTTTTCCTGCTCGGCGGGAATGTCCGCGGGGTCAGGCAGCTCTGCACAGGACGGATCATCGAGAGATTCCGTGCGGCTCCCGGACAGCCGGTGAAAGGCAGTGGCTGCCTTGTTCCGCGCCACAGCCGCAATATACGATTTCAAGCCTCCCTCGCGGATGTCATGCATGCGGCGAAACACCTCGACAAAGACGTCGCTGACGACCTCCTCGGCATCCTCCCGGCTTCCAACACCGGACAGTTGTCCCCACACGATCGCATACACATAGGACGTATATGTGTCAAACAGCTGCCGGTATCCCTCCTGCGGCTCGCTGGCAATCCGCGCCCGCAGCTCCTGTTCGTTCAAAGCAGTCACCTCCCTGTGTACAGCAGGATCAGCACACTCACGCACCGAGCGAATACTCCAAATGCACCATATACCGGAGAATCAGCAGCGAATCAGAGGAATCCACATGTCCGTCAGCATTGACATCTGCGGCTTTCTGCTCGGATGCTTCGAGCTGCTGCAGACCAAGCAGGCTTTTGTTAAGGGTGATGACATCGAGGAGGTCGATCGTTTCATTGCCGTCAAGGTCGCCGTAGAACACAGGCGCATCGGAGGATTCTTCCGCCATCTGCGCAATGGAAAGGCGGGGGTACGGATTCTCTACTTTTGTCAGTCTCGGACAATTGACGATTTTCAGAAATCCCTCATATTTTGCATGATCCAGTGCGTCCAGGCCTTGTCCGGCTTCGGTGTATGCCTCTTTCAGCAATGTGTACACATCATCCCGCGGCTCGATCAGAATGCTCTGCAATTTCGGGCAGTTTTTGACTGTAACACCGGCACGCACAGCACCGTATGGAAGGATGATGCTTTCCAGCTCCGGGCAGTCTGAGAGCAATACAGCCGCGCCGTATTGCTGTTCGACCTTGTCATAGACAGCCTCCGGTGACGGATAGCTCTTTTGATAGGCTTCATCCGATTCACACAAATATTCAAACTGCGTAAATTTGTCCCCGATGATCTGAGGGATCCGAAGCTCCTGCAGCTTTGTCCCGCTGATCCGGAAATATCCGTATGATACCGTCTGTTCGTCTACTGCAAGAGATTCCAGCTCCGGGTAGATACCAAGTTCAAATCCATCCATACGGCCTCCGAGAGAAAGTGTCCGAAGCGGCATTCCATCCGACGGCAACTCGCCGTGCAGCTCTACGGTTCCGTTGATTTCCTCCAGATTCGGACAGATCGAAAACAGTGAGCAGATCGGGGTGATCCCATCCGGAAGATTGACACGGGTCAGATACAGACAGTTCCGGAATGCCGAATTGCTGTCCAGCAGCGAGATTCCGGCAGGAACGGTGTATTCTGTACCGGGCTTTGCGCCGGGATACACGACCAGATTATGAATTTCCGGGTTGCTTGGACTAATTGAAAACAGCACACCGTCAATGTCATACAGATACCGGCTGTTTTCCTCGACTGTGATGGATTCCAGACTGACGCAGTCCTTGAATACATTTGTCGTACAAAGAACATCCACACCGTCGATCTGTGCCGGGATCGTAACAGAGGAGATCCTTGTGTCCAATACTTCGGTGATCTCATACACATTGACGGAATCTGTCTGCGGTAAATAGCGGTAAACGATGCCGTCCTGCGTGACGTATTCGGGGTGTTCTTCTGCCGACACCGGAAGCGGTGCCACGACCAGAAGCAATGCCAAGATCGCACATAGTTGTTTGTTCATGTGTGTTCACTCCTTTGGATTGGTTTATGCTGCCGTATCGTTTGTCAGGATTCCGGAGAATGCGCCGAGCATAGCAAAGCACAAGGCTTGCATCTGCGGCATAGGCCTGAATCAAGGCGCATCCCCTCCTTTGCCGACCTCCATTAGTATAGTCTATATACACTTCAAATTCGCAACAAACTTTTGTAATTTTTGGCATTGTAACCATGTAGCGCATTCCTGATTTGTGCATATTGGCAAATGCGGCATTTCCGGAGCTGTGTTTTGTATTCCGGATGGAATCATGAAATGGTAAATTTGAATCAAAATGGTTATTGACTGTTCAGGCACCCTGTGGTATAATGACAATATGTTCTGATTGTGCAGACATGCCCGCACAGCATTCAGCATGTGCCGGTACAAGACCGGAAGGGTCACAGAAGATGATACTGCTCTCTACCACAGCGCGTAAAGCGAGTGAATACAATCAGAAAGGGTGAAATTCCAAGTGAAACACCGACCTCACAGCATGGCAGTCAGCCTTGCGACCGCAGCACTGCTTTGCTGCACCCTGTTCCCCGCCTTCCCGCAGCCTGCCGCTGCCCGGGAGGAACCGGCTGTCACAGAGACAGCAACCGCATCCACAGAGCCGTTGAGAGTGCTTGTGACGCTCCGAAGCCCCTCCCTTCTTGAACAATTCGGTAAAGATGCGCTCGGAACGCCGGAAACCGCCCCGGCTGCCGCTCAGATGGAAGCGCAGCAAAAAGCCGTCCTCGATCAGATCCGTGCTCTGTATCCGGAAGCCGAAGCCGGCGCTTACTGCAACGTGCTGCTCAATGGATTTACCTGCACGGTTCCGGAAGCATACCTCGATCCGATCCGTGCGCTGCCGGAGGTAGAATCCGTGCAGCGTCTTCCGGAGATCCTGATTCCGGAAATGTCGGGCGCTGCGGCACTCAGCGGACTGCCTGCATTTGCAGCGGAGACCGGCTGCACCGGTGAAGGACAGGTCATCGCCGTGATCGACTCCGAGCTGAGCACCGATCATCCAATGTTTTCCGCACTTCCTGATACCGTGGAAACACGGATCGGCAAGGAGGATGTGGCAGCCTGCATTGCCGGCGGTGCGCTGCATCTGGAGCTGGATCCCGATCAGGCTTACCGCAGCAGCAAGCTGCCGTATGCGGTCGATTATGTGGACACCGATCCCTACGGCGGCGTTGAGGATCCGGGACAATACCACGGGACACATGTCACCGGAATTGCAGCAGGCAAACCCTTTGTCTCCAAAAACGGAAGAACGATTTCCGGCATTGCACCGGACGCACAGATCCTGTTCATGGCGGTCGGCGGCGGGGGCGGATATATCGACGGCGAAGCGGCCTTGCTGGCCATTGAAGATGCCATTGCGCTCCATGCAGACGTCATCAATATGAGCTGGGGCAGCTTCATTGAGAATTACCAGGATAATCTGTTTGCACAGGTTTTCGATGCGGCAGACAAGGCCGGTGTCTCGATCTGCACTTCCGCAGGCAATTCCGACAACGGTTCAAGCTCCCTGCGAAGGAATAATTATCCGGAAAGCCCCGACGTCTCGACCATCGACGACAAAACGGAAACCGGCAGCCGTGCCTTTGTCGTGGCTTCTGCGGACAACCAGATCTCCTACCGGCGCGGTGTACTGCGCTTTGCCGGGGAGGACATTGTTTATCTGCCCTCCCTGAACCGGTCAGGCAGACTTTCTTACCTGACGGATCTCCTTCCAATGGGAGATTATGCTTATATCGATTATGCGGAATTCACCTCCGAGGATCTGCTCTCCGCTGAAAATGCGGATCTATCCGGAAAGCTGCTGCTTGTCCGGCACAGCCTGCTGCCCCCGGAGGCAATCGCCCGGGCAGCCGGTGAACGGTCTGCTATCGGCGTTCTGCTTGCAGATGCCGCCGCGGATGAAGGAGGATCCGGCATTTTCTGTCCGGATCCGGATGTCCCGGTTGCATTCATTTCTCCGGCAGCAGCCGCACAGCTTGCCGGGGCACAGAGCAAAATCGTGCAGAATCCCGGCGCAGAAACCGAGGTGGATGCCCAGACAAAAATGAGCTTCTATTCCTCCTGGGGCACCGGCCATTCACTGGATCTGCGCCCGGATATTACCGGCATCGGCGGCTCTGTGGAATCTGCCGCTTATGAAGGCGGCACCGAAATCATGTCCGGGACGTCAATGGCTTCTCCCTATGTTGCCGGTTGCTGCGCCGTTGTGCGGCAGTATTTACACGAACAGGGCATCGAAGCGGAAGGGCTGGAGCTGACGGATATTGTCCGCAGAATGCTGATGAATTCCGCCGTGCCATACACCGAACATAATCTGTTTGTCACACCCAGACGACAGGGCGCCGGACTTGTTTCACTCGAAAATCTCATGCAGACAAAGGCGATCCTGACAGGACCGGAGCACGATGCCAAGGTCAATCTTTATGACCGGATCGGGGACAGCTTTGACTTTGAAGTGACGCTGACCAATCTCAGTGATGAAGATGTGACATTTTCCGATGCACAGCTCCGGCTGACCACAGACGATACCACCGTCAACGACAGCGGACTGACCATCATCAGCGGCCAGCGTCCTCTGGATTGTACAGCGGATCTGTCCCCCCTGACCTCCATTGCCGCCGGGGAATCCCGGACAGTCCTGCTGCATGCCGCACTTGATCACGCACAGACGGCAGGTATTTCCGCAGCGTTTGTCAACGGCTTTTTCATTGACGGGTTCCTGCTGCTCTCCGAGGCGGACAACTGTGCGGACATTTCGATTCCTGTGTGCGGGTATTACGGCGACTGGGCAGAGCTTCCGGTTTATTCGACCGATTCGCTGCTCTGCACATCCCATCTCGGCCCGTGCCTTGCCAATGTCACCATGCCGCTGCGTGAGTCAATCCCGCTGATCGACCGGATCCTTGACCGTGCTCCCGCCGAAGAACGTGCAGAGGCAGTGAGCATTCCCGATCTGTACCGCCTTCTCTACCGCTATGCCACACAGGAGGAGCAGAAGCTCTTTGAATGCGGTAACGGCGATGTATGGATCTCTCCGAACGGTGATACGCTCTATGATGTGCTTGACAGCATTTCCTTCGAGATCCGGCGTCAGGCAATGGCGCATTATACAATTAAGGATGCGGACGGCAATGTACTTTATGAAGGTGAAAAAGCACTCCTTCCCCCACTGAATGATCCTCAGGTTGCCCCGCGTGCCAGACCGATCGTGACCCTTCCGCTGAATGCAGATGAAATGCGCTTTGCGGAGGGTGATTACAGGGTGCGCACGGAAATGTGGATCGATTATCCCGATGCCCGGTCGCATCCGCAGGTACTGGAGCTTCCCTTCCATGTGGATACGACTGCGCCCGAAATGTACTGTGAGGTCATCTACAAGGATGACCGGAAATACCTGCAGATCCAAGCAACGGACAACGGAGAAATGGACTGCGCGTTCATTGTGGCCAACTGTGCCGATCCGTCCCGCCGCCAGGAAGGACTCAACGACCTGCAGCGTCTGGTGCTCTTCAATGCCATGCGCGGAAGCAATACGCATCCGTATTTTGACACGCCCGCACAGCCGCTGCCGTATGTCTGTGAACAGTTCATTCCCCAGGCACTCAGAGATGAAGAACTGCTCTACGACTATGCCGAGATGCTGCCCGTTTACCTCAACGCCTACGGTGCTTACCAGACGGAATACGACATCACCGGACTAACAAATGTTTCCGTAGTGCTGATGGACAAGGCATGGAATTTTGCAGCCTACGATGCTCCCGGCGGTGCAGAGATGACCCTGAAGGAAGGTGTCTGGCTGGATGCAGGCAAGGGACTGATGGAATTCTACGGCAATACTGTCCGCTTTGTGAATTTCTTTGACGGCGCTGTTTCGACCTGGAATTATACATTGCAGGATCACATTCTGACTCTGACCTCACCTGGAGAAACGCTCACACGCAAGCTCTATTTCAAGAAAACCACGCATGCTCTGTACGGAGAGGAGGGAACGGATTCCTACGGGGAGCTGTTGTACTGGCCGCAGGTCCGGACACTTGAAGAATTCCCCTTCCATACGATCAATGAGTGCACTCCCCTGCTCTGTGCGATTTATGAAACCCGTACCGGCAAACATGTCACAAGCTGCACGCCCAGCATTTTCACGCCCACCCAGATGAACTTCTGGCTGACAACGCAGGAGGACGGGGATCAGGCACAGATCTATGCCAATGTGAACCTTGTCAACGGCATCTGCAACTGTCAGGGACTCGGTCAGTTCAACATCCTGACAAAGCCCGCTGCCGCAGTCGATCCAGGCATTTATGTGTGTGAAGAGGAGGGATTCTATCTGGTCTTCCGTGAAGACGGATGCTCCGGGCAATTCCTGGTATATGAAACGAACCAGTGGGCAGGTCTGTATGAATTTGTGAATCCGGAATTCACCTACACCCAGGACGAGAGCGGAAATACGGTCTTTGTCATTGACGGTGAAGAAATCCCGGGCTACATCTCCGCCGGCGAAGAAGGCATGATAGAGGTATTTCTCGAATCCGCAGGCAATTTCCGATTGACACGCACGGAAACGCCGCTGCAAGATGCAGGGCAATTCCGCAGCAGCACGCGGCTGCTGGAGCTGGTGATCCGTTATCATGAAGCGGTCACGGGAAAGCCGGCCGATCTGTATACATCCGATGGCATCACAGACGAAGGCGGCTCGTTCTGGTTTGAAGGCGGGACGCAGTACCGGATCGATCCTTTCACACTCGTCTGCAAGGATGAAAAGGGACGCAGCATCGACCTGATGCACCCGCCTGTCCTCCCGGAAGATGCGTATTCACTTGAGGATCTGTCCGAAATGGCACTGCATGATTTTGAGAAAAAGACGGGCAGAACCGACTGCGATGTGAAAGCGAAGATCGCACCGGACGGCTGCGTTGAGCTCTCGTTTGTCAATCCCGATGAAGCAGATGATTTCGTGCATTACACGGTCGATCCCGTAACCTGCACGGGCACCGATCAGGACGGCAGCCCTGTCAATCTCCCGGAGACCGGCAATCAAGATCCCGGCACCGCAGCGCTCACTGTCACAGCGCTTTTACTGCTGGCAGGCGGTCTTATCCTCTGTACAGCCGCACGCCGCAAAGCTGATCCCGGATCCGTTCCGGTAATACTGTAAACTGCAAAATCCGCACAATTCCGGCATGATCCGGAGCTGTGCGGATTTCTATATCATATGAGAAAATCGACGCAAACAGAAAGGCAGTTAAGCGGCCGTTTAAGATCTGTTTCGGTTGTTGGTTCGCCTCCCTTGCAAAGCGATCCTCTGCGATCATATGCAAAGAAAATAGCACGCGATTGCTGCGGACAAGGTCGGATCCAGTGGCGGTGCAACGATGATGCAGGAAAAGCCGGAATGCTTCTGCCCTTGACCTGACTGACCGGGACACCAAAAAAAGAGCCGCATGAAGCGGCTCCGAAGCATAGGGTATTCTGTTTACTGATATAGCCGATGTCATGCAAATCACATCCTTTATGGTTCTGGCTGGCGGTGCTTACAGCAGGTTGGCGGGAATGGTTTTCATGGCAACGATCGGTTCGTGGAGTGTGCTGACATGGTGGCCGAGCGTGTGGCGCATGTTCATGGGATCATCTCCTTTCTGTGTGGTTTGGTGTCGGATCGGTTCAGTTAATGATGATGATTCTGCGCAGGAAATCCTTGACGATGTCTTCGTCCATGAAGGGGTCCTTTCTGCGAATGCTCATGCTTTATCTCTCCTTTCATCCGGGATTATTGGATAGCGGACAGCTCGGCTCAGTGGATCCTGAACAAGTCATGGATGATGATGTTACGGAGAATGTCTTCATTCGTGGGAAGCGCTTCGATGATTGTGCCGCGAAGGCCACTGAGAAATACACGGAATCGATGCATGTTTGTCACCCCTTTCTATAAAATTTCCGGTGCCTGCTCAGAGCAGGATGTCAATGAGGATTTTTGCGATTTCCTTTGCTACTTCCTTTTCCATACGATTCACCCCCTTTCAAAGATCGGTTCGGAGAGCTGTGTCATTTTTTGTTGTCAGCGATCGACTTGACGATGGTGCCGGCGGCACTGAGGGCCGCGCTTGCGATCGTAATGACGAGTTTTGCATCCATGCTGTTCATCCCCCTTTCACTATGTAATCGTAACGGCGTCCGGTGTTTAAGCTCACGGCAGAACTATTTTTTGTTGTTCCGGTTTTCATACGGTAACCGCAAGGCATCCGGGTTTTGAAGCACCTGGCAGAAACGGTCTCCGGGGCGGTTCGCGCAGTCTCCTGCCAAAGAACCCGCAAAAAAGTCTTGACTTTTTGTACAGGGTGTGGTATACTAAAGTAGGGTGCTGACGGTCGGTTCGTCATAGTGACAGCGAACAAGGCTGAACCGCGCTGCTTTTTGTGCAGTTTTGCAGATGCATCCCACGCACCTTACGGTGATTGAAACATCTTGATTGGGCAAGGTACAGCAAAAATCGAAAGAAGATGCATCCCACGCACCTTACGGTGATTGAAACATCCACATCGTATATGCTCTGATTGTATCCATTGCCGATGCATCCCACGCACCTTACGGTGATTGAAACGGCACATAGTCCCTATCCAGATACCACTTGCAATGCAGATGCATCCCACGCACCTTACGGTGATTGAAACAATGCAAGTCTGAGGTGTTTTTTGTCCTCTCTGAGATGCATCCCACGCACCTTACGGTGATTGAAAAAACAAAAAATGCAGTACCCAGAACGGGTACTGCATTTTTTGTATGCTGTTATGCGGTTGCCGGCTGCGGTTCTGGGGCAGACCAGGTGTGTTTCTTTCCGTCGATCCCGAGGAGCTGCTCAAACAATTTGCGCTGCTGTGATATTGCCGGGTCAGTCACCTTCCTGCCGTGACGTACCAGCAGGTATTGCCGGAGCACAAAACCTTCGAGCGGCAGATTGACCGGCCCGGTATGATCCGGTATCTCCAATGCCTCATACGTCTGCAATGCGCTGTCCCGGATCTCCACAAGCGTCCTGCACGGATCCGTCAGTACATATGCCAGGAGCCGGTCGTCCATGGCCTCGAATGCCTCGTGCTCGTTGATCTGCACGGTTTCCAGGAGCCCCTCTGCTCTGGAAATACAGATCATGTAATCCGTGACAAAGCAGCGGAAGTACAGAAGCCTTGTGGGCGTGGCGGAGCGCTTGGGAAGATGCTGCTCAAAGCGCACCACGATCGACAGCATGGCTGTGATCTGCTGATCGGCCGCATTATCCGGGGGCTCAGGTGTCTGCTCCGTGTCCGGGTAGTTTAACATATCATCCAATGAACCGAGATTGCGCGGGATCCGCTCCTCTGTGCCATCTGGCTTTGTACGCGCGGAGGTCTCCTTCCGGTAGGCATCAATGAGCCGTCTGTTGATAAAGGTGTGGAAATACGCCCAGAAATTCGGGTCTTTTTCTTCGTCATAGATTTCCAGTACATCCATGAAGCATTCATGGACCACATCGCCCGGATCCAGACCAGTGAGGGTGTTGCGTTTCCGGTAGCTTTTCAACAAGCCATAGAGCTTCGCGAACAGCTCGCGGCTGAGGACGGTGTTGGCTTCCTCCATAATGAGCATATAGGCCGCACCTGAGATCATGTTCAGACGGCGTTTTGATTCACCGGCTTTCCGGCAGCGGCTGTATTCCGTCATCAGGGAATTGATCTGCTCCTGCATCTGCAATCTGGCTGCTTTCTTTTTGTCCATGCCGCACCTCTCATTTCAGCAGCGCCTTGATCTTGTCCACCGGATCGCTGACCTTCTGATCTGCCATGATTCGCACGATTTCGTCCATGTACAGCAAAGAAGTGATGTCATAGATGTGCATTTCATTGCTGAGAAAATCCTTGATGCCATAGGCCACACAGCCGAAGCAAACATTGCTGTGGATGCGGTGGCCGAATTGCAGCGCCATCGTCAGCACCAGCGGCATGGGCTTGGTGCCGTAGCTGATACAGGCGTAGAGCGTGTCATCATCGGAGGTGCATTCGATGAGCTGGCCGAACAGATCAAGCAGCGTGTCCAGGTCGTTGCTGTAATCAATGTTCAGCGGCTCAACATGACAGTTGAGGTGCATCTCCTTGCACAGATCTTCCAGCTCGTCCTTGAACCGTTTGAGATTGTCGGTCGCATTTGCATATCTGCATACAACTGCGATCACCTCGATCTCCTCGCCCGGCTCGGCATAGCCGTGAATGAGGGGGATGACCGGGAAGGCGGTGGGCTTGTCGTATTGCAGCTTGTCGTTATCGACAGCCTTGTAGATGCCGCTTTGGAGCTTATCGGGCGGCTGATAGGGGCTGACCATGATGAACTTTTTCATTGCTTCTCCTTCTTACGGATCAATAGGAACGGAACCGTACAAACCGGAAAACAGAGCGCTTTTCTGTGCCGTTTTCGGTGACGACTTCCACGGAATCGCGGTCAGAGCAGGAATAATAGACCGGAATGCCCCGGCGCTTCAAAGCGCTTGCCACAAGGAAGCTGCAGCCGGTCTCACCCATGCACATGACAGCGGCAGGGCGAAGCGCCCCGATCTTCGCAATATACTCCGCGGCAGTCTGCTGCAGTTCTTCCTCGGAAGCGGTGCCGCTGATCTGCGGGAACGGCAGATCGGTGATCTCTCCGCCGCCGCTGAGTTCGAGCGCCGCTGCACGCTGCTCCTCACTCCAGCCGGATGACGGGTGGTTGGAGAAATTGACAAAGCCGCTGCCTGTCTGCGTGAGCAGCGCCATCGCTTCCTCTGCGGAGATCCTGCCGGTGCTGCGCTCGCGGAAGCTCTTGAACAGTGCAAGCACCTGTTCATAGTCGGCTTTGAGATGCTCCCTGGTGATCGTGAGGCACTTCTCCCGCATGCCGAAGTGGTTCATATAATTGCGGTACTCCTTGATCCTGGCAACAAGATCAAGCTCAGCGGACGCAAAATCAATCTGGTTCAGGAACTGCACGATTCCAATGTAGAAGGCGTCCTTCTGTTCCTGCGGCAGCTTGTCTCCGAAAGGCTCCCGCCATTTCCGGCGTGCCTCCTGCAAAGCAGCTTCCAGCGTGGGCTTATGCATGCCGCGGGAGGTGCTGCCGGAGATGAAGCTGCCGAACTTCATCCGGAAATCGCTGTTAAGGTGGCTGATGGACGGCACATACATCCTGCAGAAGAAAGTCGTGATGGTCTCCTCGAGCGCAGTATAGCCCTGCATGATCATGCTGCGCTCCAAATACCATTCCACGGCACAAAGCCCCATTTCCACCGGATCTTCCAGCACTTCCGAGAAGTCGCTGACGGAATCGACCGCATGCTCCAGCAGACGGCAGAACAGCTCCGATTCCGGGGCGGTCACATTGGAAAGCGTGTCTTTTCTGGCATCGATCTGCTTGATCATATACTTTATAGTAGGGGCACGTTTATCGTTCTTGCCGCCCTCCCCTCCCATGCAGGTCTGGAGTGCATTCGTAAGGCCCATCATCTTCAAGCCGAGATCCCGTGCAGCGCTGATGCTCTGCTTCCGGACACCGGGGAGCTGGTTGAGAAAGCGCACAATCTGATCAGACATCTCGCTGGCATTGCCGGTCTTGACAAAAAGACGGGCTGCCCAGGAATAGTCAAGCATCATGTCATAGATCTTGAGGTCGATCACGGGCGCATCCTGAAATTTGGACAGAAAGCACCCGTAGTAGATGTGCTCAATCGTGATATTTTTGATCTCCTTGGCATAGCGGAGCACCGGGAAATATAGCAGCGGCAGCGAACGGAAGCCGTGCGTTGTGTCGATCGTGAGATGATCGCCCGGCTCGATTTTGTCGTAGATCTTGCCGAAGATCTCGAGCAGCTCGGCATCGGAATTGCCGTCCGGGATCGAGATCGGTTCGTAGCGGTCAGGGAAACGCTTTTTGAGGAAGGGCTCGATTCCCTCGTCCGTGATTTCCTCGCCTGTAATGCGGTCTGTCCGGGTGTACTTTTCCCAGTTCAGCTCCTCGGCCTTATCGGTCAGGAAAAAGAACAGCTTATCGAATACCACGCCCTGCTGTGTAGTCATTTCAAGCAGCGCCTTGCTGACGAAGCGATTGTTGACGGACTGCTCCCCGAGCACATAATTGACGGGCTCGTAGGGGCCTGCGCCGATGAATGTCATGAAAATATTAGCCATCGCAAAGCTCCTTTCAGATGATCTGTTTATGGTATAAGTATACTATAGCAAAGCGAAATTGTCAAGTGGTTTTGTGACAATATACAACCGATACAAAGAGGGCTCCGGCTCTCCCGGAGGCCTTCGCGCCCGCTTCTAAAAAAATCACAGGGAGCACTTGACTTTTTGTACAGAGTTGGTATACAGTAGTGGGATGCAGAAGGTGGGTTCGGCAAAGCGGCTAAGTTTTCTATCTGCCGCTGCCGTTCTTTGCGCAGTTTTGCAGATGCATCCCGTCCATCTTACGGTGTTTTTGTGTTATATTTCACGGAATATGATGAAAGAATATTGACTTTTCTGTCGAAAAGTGATAAAATGATGCATATAAGGGGGGACGCCCATGCAGATCATCATTACCAATCTCAGCAGACTGAAACCGGATGCCGCGGAATGCAGCTATGATTCTGACCTCGGAGAGAATGACCGTTCCGAAGAGGAAACGGCCTATCTGAAAGCACATGGGTATCCAACCGGCGGACAGCCCTCGCTGCAGGAGATCATTTCTGTGATGCAGCTTGCAGTGGCACATTGCCGGGAGCCCTTGGAAGGGTTATTTTTATCCGGTTCTGAGCCGGTAACAGCTATCTGACGCATATCATCACGCCTGGTGTGCCGGGCAAACAGGAGGCGAAAACATGGTAACAGCACTTTACGACTGCCGCAGCAAGCAGGAGTATATCTACCGCACCAACAAGATCCGTGAGATCAGCGGTGCATCCACAATCCTGACCAAGATCTATGATTGGATGATCGACGAAGCCGAAAAGCATGCCATTCAAATCGACCGCACATGGAAAGATAGGGAAAATCCGTTTGACAAGGAGGCATTTGCTGCTTCCGGGGATGACGGCATTGTTATTTATGAGGGCGGCGGCAATCTGTTCGTCCTGTACA
Organism: uncultured Ruminococcus sp.; assembly: GCA_902783005.1. GTDB lineage: Bacteria > Bacillota > Clostridia > Oscillospirales > Ruminococcaceae > UBA3855. Next base: position 18,453 of record CACZPI010000156.1, read on the forward strand.
AGGACAGAGAAACCTATGTGAAGGTCAACCGCATCTTCACACGGATGCTGCTCGAGAGGACGTATTCGGTCAGCATCATCACTGCCTGCGTCGAGACCACGGATAACTTCGCCGAGGACAGAAAGAAGCTGTACAGGCAGAAGGCACTTGCCAAGAATACCGGGACATATTCCGCAGTCTGCAATGTGCTGCCCTTCACACAGCTTGAACGCATGACAATGATGCCGATCGTGTCAAAGGCGGGCGGCAAGCAAAGAACCCAGGAGATCCTGCATAAGCGGGATGCCTTCCGGGAGCTGTGCGTGGATACCGAACAGAAGGAGCTTCTGGATGATCTGACGGATGTAGACGACAGCCTGCTTGCGGTCATCTACATCGACGGAAATGACATGGGCAACAAGATCAAGGCCTGCACCGAAGGCAAGGAACAATATCCGGACTGTGTGGAGGCGCTGCGCAGCTTCTCTCTCAGAACGGATGAGATCTTTGTCAAAAAGCCGCTGGAGGCCATCGAGCGCTGCCTGCGGCAGAAAAACGAAAATGAATCCGACCTCATCAAGGCGGGAAATCGAAAGGAACACAAGTACCGCAAAATCATCGGCGGCGGTGACGAAATCACGATCATCTGCCGTGCGGAGGATGCGGCAGATATCGTGCATGCTTATTTTGAAGAGCTGGCCAAGATGCAGGAGCTTGCACCGGGAAAACCCAACGCCTCCTGCGCCGGCATTGCGATCTTCCACAGCCATGCGCCGTTTGCGGATGTGTATGAGATCGCAGAGGCCTGCTGTGAATCCGGCAAGAAAAGGACGCGGGAGAGCGGCAGCACGGTGAGCTACATTGACTTTCACTACTGCCACTCCGGCATTACCAATGAGCTGGATGTACTGCGCGAAACGCAGGAAAAAGACCTCACGGCACGGCCGTATTCTGTTGAGAAATTTGCAGAATTCCGTAAGCTGATCCGCGTACTTTCGCATCCATGTATCGGAAGAAGCAATGTGAAATCGCTCGGAGAAGCGATCATCCAGGGAGAAGCAGCCTACCTGCTTGAACTGGAAAGGCTGCGTGCAAGAGATACGGAAGGGGGTTTTACCCGTTTGATCGACAGCGCAGCTTCCGATGAGGAGAAGAAGGATCTCAAGCAGCAGATCTATGATGCCTCCGTGATCTTTGACCTCTGGAAGGAGGATGAATGATGTATCAGCTGATTATCACATTGCAGTCTGATCTGTGTGCAGCCGACAGCGACGGCTTTGCATCGGCTATTGATACCGACGTTGTTACAGATGCACACGGCATCCCCTATATCCCGGCACGCCGGCTCAAGGGCTGTCTGCGGGAGGCAGCCAAGTACATCGAGTCACCGCTGACAGACAGGATCTTCGGCGTGAAGGGCTCGATGACGTCCGGCTCTCTGCACATCCGGAATGCCCGGATCGAGGGCTATGAAGCAGTCCTGGAAGAGGTGCAGAAGCTGGCAAATGCACAGGAACCGGATGAAAAGCTCACAGCACAGTCCGTGACAGAACTGTTTGCGCAGACGGTCGCATCCACTGCGGTTTCCGAAGAAGGCTCTGCCAAGGAAAACAGCCTGCGCTTTGTACGGACTGTATCCGGAACGACACCGTGGGATCCCGGCAAACCGCTCGTGTTCCTTGCAGATGTCGAGATTGATACGGACTGCGCAGCGGAATTCAAGCGCATCTGCCGTGCGCTGCGCCATATCGGCTACAAGCGCAGCCGTGGTTTCGGCGCTGTCTCTTGCAGACTTGTGGAAACGGAAACTGCTTCCCGGCCTGCGCTGCCGGAGATCCAGGATGATAACCGGCGCTATACGCTGACCTATGCCATCCGTCTGGATGAACCGCTGATGCTGCCCGGCAAGGCACTCGATGAGACACGCGATTATGTGAGCGGTCAGCAGGTCATCGGTGCGCTTGCTGGTGCCTATCTGAAGGAACATCCTGCCGATGCAGCATTTGAAGCGCTGTTCCTCAGCGATGCGGTGCGCTTCTCGAATCTGTATCTGACGGATACGGAATTCCGTACCTATATCCCGGTACCGCAGTACCTCGGAAAATCCAAGCTGCAGGAAGACCGGAACAAGCTCCTCCTCATTCCCGAGGAGGCCAGAAACAATCCCGATAAGATCATCAAGCCCATCAAATCCGGCTATATCAGCAAGGGGTTCCATGTCATTAACGCCAAGACAGAACGAATCTACCATAATGCTGTCAACTCCAATACCGAGAGCAAGCTCTACACCCAGAACTGTCTCCAATCCGGACAGTTCCTGCGGGGCACGATCACAGCGCCCGGTACACAGCTGCGCACGATCCTGACGCTGCTGAAGACGGCACCGCTGCGGTTCGGCAGGAGCAAGACTGCACAGTACGCACAGTGCAGCCTTGTGTCCGCTTACGTTTCTCCGGAAGTGCAGAAAACTGTGGTGATCCCTGCGGGGAAATATATCGTGTATGCACTGACATCGGACGCGATTCTGCTCGATGAGTATGGCAGCTATGACACCTCATATGAGGCGCTCTGCAAGGCGCTTGACCTTGCACCGGAGCAGACCGAGAAAGCATTCTGCGTCCTGAAATATACCACACTGCACGGCTTCCACACCGTGACCGGACTGCAGAAGGCGCAGATCCGTGCCATTGCTGCGGGGAGTATCATAGTGGCGAAAGCAGATCAGGGTTCTTCGCTCCGGGATACGATGTATATTGGTGAGCAGCAGAATGCCGGATTCGGGCAGGTAAAGATCTTCCCGGCAGATGCACTGCTGGAAAACGAGACGGAGCCGCTTGCACCGATGCAGAAGTCTGCGCAGGAAAATGCGGCGATCCGCGCGTATTTTGAAGACCTGTCGAAAAAGGAAAAGATGGAGTGTACCGCAGTTGCGTATGCGCAGGAGGTCGCAGCAGGTGTGAAAAAGGAGGCTGCAAAGATCAACAGCCAGACACCGGCCTTCCTTGGCCGCATCACGCTCATGGTCAAGCAGTCCGCCTCGCGGGAAGATCTGGACAGCCGCATACAGAGCATCAAATCTGATGATAAGCGTGTCACCGCAGACGAGCTGATCAAAGAAGCTGATCCAGGGCAATTCCAGCAGACGGACTGGGCATTCCAGAAGCGGTATCTGCTGATTATCCTCACCATCCTGAAATACAGAATGAAGGCCAAGGGGCTGGAGACCGGAAAGAAGGAGGCGCAGTGATGAAACATACGTATTACCGGATCCTGTTCCGGGCGAAATCTGCCTTTTCCATCGGAAGCGGCCGGAATGCCCGGACGGATCATGATATCATGCGCCGCAAAGACGGCACGCCCTATATCCCTGCTGCCTCAATCGCCGGTGTGTTCCGGCATTATTATGACGGAGATGAGAAGCTTCAGGATCAGCTGTTCGGCTCGATCAAGACTGTAAATCAGCATACAAGTGCGCTCTTCTTCTATGATGCGGATCTGACCGGCAAATGCGATGAGACCGTTCGTGACAGCGTCAAGCTGGAAAACAGGACTGCTGTCAAGGGTGCCAAGTTCGATATGGAAGCGGTCGAGGCCGGGGCGGAGTTCGTCACCTATCTGGAGCTCGACAAATATCATGAACAGTACACAGCAGAGACTGAGATGCTGTTGACGGCTATGAAAAACGGCATCCTTCGCTTCGGATACAAGAGCACCCGAGGCTACGGCGAGGTGGAGATCCTCGAGGTGAAGCGGATGCAGTTTGAGCTGGGGAATCCGGCAGGACTGGATGCTTGGCTGGCATTCGAGATGAAGGATGCGGCCGGCTGGGATCATGCCGAATCGCTTGCACTGGACACACATCCGGAAAACATGCTCTGCATCAGACTGCACCTGCGGCAGCAGAGTGCGCTCTCCATCCGCGTTTATTCCACCGATCCCGGTAAAGATCATCAGAAGTTCCCGGATTTCAAGCAGATGGCCATGCAAAACGGCGATCCGGTGATCCCGGGCACATCGTGGGCAGGTGCCTTCCGTGAACGCTTCCGTCAGCTATCAGCAGATGAACCGCTGACAAACGGCCTGTTCGGAGAGCTGAACGGTGACGTCAAGCGCTCCCGCATTTTGTTCTCGGAGTCGCAGATCAGGGGCGGTATGGCAAAGGAAATGACCCGGAATTCCATCGACCGGTTCAGTGCAGCGACCAAAAATACAGCGCTCTATACGGAGCGCACCTGGTACGGCGGCGAGACGGAGCTCACACTCACGATCCCGCATGGCACTTCGCCAAAGGAACGGCTCGTGCTGGGCGCGGTGCTGCTTGACCTGCACAACGGCTACTTGTCGCTCGGCGGTCTGGCATCCGTCGGCAGAGGTATGTTCCGCATTGAGCAGATCGAAGTCAACGGCAGCGACCGGACGGTGCTGCTTGAGCCTGCCGGATTGGCAGCGCTTCTGGAGGTGTGAGATGAGCAGAGAATATATCACAGACCACGGCTGCTGCAGCGTGAGTGAACTGCCGCAGCTTGCAGCAGGATTTGAGACTGAGCAAACCGCAGCCTATGCCGTATGGACTGATCGCTTTTCCTGCACCAGGCACTTCTCCGGAGAGGATCCGGCACACCTGCAGGAGCTTCGGATCTTTGATGAGAACCGTGAGCTGCGGGCACGGCGGCAGGGAGATCACTTCCTCTGGCGGCTGATCGATGACAATGCATTCAGAGAGGCACTCGCCGGCGAACCGGATGCATTCCTTGCCGATTTCGGGAACCGTACCTATACGGAAAAGCAGTACCTCGATGTGGATACAGACAAAAGCTCCGGCACCGACTATGTAACGACAGGCGGCGGACATTATACTCTCCCGGAGGAAGGGCTGAAATACCTTGTCCTTCGCAATTATCTTGACTATGATGAGAACGGCATCCTGCAGGCGGCTGATTTTCGTCTTGTCCGGTTCGAGAAGGAGGTGTGACAGATGGCAAAACAGAAATGGCAGGAATCGGGAGAGCGGTTCATCAACCCCTATACATTCGCTTCGCTCGGCGGTGAGGTCGAGCGTGCGCCGCTGGAAAGAGGCGACCTGACCGGCAGGATCTCGTGTACGCTGACGGTAAAGTCGGAGCTTGCGGTTCCGGATACGACTGCATACGGGAAAACCAATGTTGAAGAACACTTCCGCTACCCGTTCTTCACGGTGAACGGCGTGCCGGTCATCCCGGGCAGCCAGCTTCGCGGTGTCATCCGGAGCGCTTATGAGACATTGACTAATAGCTGTCTGTCTGTCAATAACAACAATGTCCTCTCGGCAAGACATACTGCGCCCCGGAAGCCCGGCATCCTGGTGAAGAAGGACGGCGTATGGCACCTGTACGATGCTGTGATGCGCAAGGCGGCTTCGGATGGAAAAGCCGGACCGAATCAGGTGATCCGTGTATGGCATGACCTGCGCGGTAATGTAACATACCATTGTTTCACCAAAAGTTCAGAGGTTCCTTGCAGCGGCCTTGCAGAAGCAGTAGAGGATTACTGCCTGAACGTGAAGGAATATGAGGACGGGAAAAGTTTTAACACATTTCTAAAAAAACTGGAACAGGCCGGCGCATCCCGGACATACGGAATCGAAGGCAAAAGCAAAAAAGACCGTGGCAAAGAAGGAAAGCTCTATCCTGTTTTCTATGAGATCGTAAGAGGAAAGAGCGGCATGGCGAATGTCTATCTTGCACCGTCTCAGTTCGGCAGGTCGGTCTTTTCCAAGAAGCTCGACGATCTGCTCGGTTCGCATCACTCCTGTTCCAAGCGGAATGACAAACTGCTCTGCAAGGCGTGCAGCCTGTTCGGCATCCTGACTGCAAGCAAGACAATGCCTGCGGTGGCGGGCAGCGTGCGGTTCTCGGATGCCATCGTGCAGGAGGGAACCTTCCAGTCGGCAGGCTATGCTGTACTCAGGGAGCTTTCCGGCCCCAAGACGACCTCTACGGAGTTTTACACCAAGCGTCCGCCGAAAGCGCTTCACTGGACCTATGAATCCATGACGACCGGCTATCGCTCGGTGCCGGTTCCCGGAAAACCCTATCCGGATACAGTTCCGGAAAGAGTACTGACGGATGTTGAGATCAGCGGCAGAAAAATGTACTATCATTCTCCTGTGAAGCTGCAAAAATCGGATTATACTGCCCCGAAAAACGAATGCACGAACCGCAACAGCACGATGGAGCTTTGCAAGCCGGGTGCGGTGTTCACCTTTGATGTCTATTTTGAGCAGATCACACGGCAACAGCTCCATGAGCTTGTGTGGACGCTGACGCTCGGAGAAAATACGGCGGATTCCAACATGCAGCACAAGCTCGGGCACGGCAAGCCGCTTGGGCTCGGAGATATAAAGATCACCGTGGACGGTGTTGCGGTACGGCGGTTTGACGGCAGCAGCTATGAAATCGAACAGATCGCACCGGAGGAATTTGCAGAGATGCCGTTTGACCGGGAGGATGCGGGCGTACAGGAGTTTTTGCAGATCGTCAATACCCAGACGCTTGCCCCGGAGTACAGGCGCGGGATCCGGCTTGGGTATCCGATTGCAGACAACGGCAGAGGCGGCAAGAACGGAGCCGCTTCTCACCAGTGGTTCATTGCCAACCGCCAGACCGGAAAGGGCGGCAGTCCGTTCAGATGGTCGATCAATCATACGCTCCCCCGTGTCGGTGACAAGGATCGTTCGCTGCCTGGATTTGAGCAGGATTCCGGTTTTTCAGGTGGTTCCTGGCAGTCATATGGTCAGGGAAAGAAAAATAAGAGATAACAAAAAAGCAGCACTCTTTCAAAAGGGTGCTGCTTTTTTGCGTATTGACGAACAAAGCCGTTCCCGGTAAAAGGGAGCGGCTTTTGTTGATTCAAACACCGTAAGGAGCGTGGGATGCATGCAGCTTTTCAGGGAGTATGTAAAGCATGACGAATTGTTTCAAACACCGTAAGGTGCGTGGGATGCATGCAAAGACTTTATGCGTCACATCATCAAGTCCAAAAAGTTTCAATCACCGTAAGGTGCGTGGGATGCATGGGTTCATCTATCGAAATTACAAAGGATTTCTAAAAGTTTCAATCACCGTAAGGTGCGTGGGATGCATGGGTAATGTAATGGCACTGTATATTTCATATCCGTAGTTTCAATCACCGTAAGGTGCGTGGAATGCATGAGCAAAGCAGTACAAAAAAGCAGCTCATTTCGGCTTCATTCTGACGAAGCGGCCGTCTGTATCCTTCTATAGTATACCACACCCTGTACAAAAAGTCAAGACGATTTTGCAGATTCTTTGACGGAAGGCAGTGCGAATACGCCGCGGCATTATCGCAGCGCCGGGAAAAAGCCGCCCATGCCCATGCCGGTGCGTGCGCCCGTTCCGCTGAAGGCAGCGTAGGCGAATACCCTCCGGAGCAGTTCGCTCTCCGCACCGCCGGGCAGCGTGACATCCGCATAGCCTGTCATGCCGGACAGCATCAGACCGCTGATGTTATAACGCACCTGCTCGAGCGTCCAGTCTCCGAACCTGCACCGGCAAAAGGCACGCCGGAAATCATCCGTTTCGATGTGTTCGCCCTCGAATGCCTCCATCCGACGCAGGACAGAGTGAAAATGCATCGTAATATCGGGAAGACCGGTCTCTCTGCCGCCGGACTTGAAGCAGGACGGTGTCAGGAACATCAGCCGGAACCGCTCCCCCCGGAGCTGCGCTGCTATGTCGGTGAGCTCGGTTTCCATGGTGCTGCCGGGTGTGACCGGGAGCTTTCCGACACCGGGGATAAAGAATGTCCGCATCTCCTGCGCCGCCCGCAGCAGCGGCTCTCCTTCCCTTCCGAGCGTGGAGATCCTGGCCAGTACGGTCTGTCCGCCTTCCCCGGGAATGCAGTACAGTGAGAAGGGATGCATTTTCCGTTCGTGCAGCCGCCCGGCATCTTCCCCGGAGATGCTGTGCATCAGTGCGCCGTGCAGCTTGACGGCGAATTCCGAGCGAACCAATGCCGGATCCGGAAGCGGAAATGAGAAATCATACTGTTTTAACATATCGGAACCTCCGTGAAATGTTCTTCTTTGATTGTAGCACGCCGGGAGGATTTTGTCAACAGGGGGCGTGAGGCGCAGGGGGAAGGATCCCTGAGAATCATTCATTATCCGCCCTGTATATTTGAATAAAATTTTGACAAAACACTTGAAATATATGAATGAATATGGTATAATATATGTACCTGAACAGGAATCGCCCGCAAAGGGCAAAAGAAACAAGGAGGATGATTTTATGGCAACCCGCAAACACAAATGGCTGGCCGTGTTGTTGTCGCTGTTTCTGGCGATCACATGGCTGCTCCCGCTCCTGATCTCACAGGGATCTGTCCCGGCGCAGGCAGCTTCTGTCGATTACCCCGCGCAGCTCATGAACATCGCCACCAAGGACGGCACCAAGGTGCTCACCGAAAACGGAACCGCAGACGGTTCCACACTCTCTGTCAAGGCGCTTGGCAATGACCTCTCCCCTTCCTGGCGGTTCGACCGTGTCGGCAAGGATTCCAACGGCACCTTCTTCAAGCTCACCAACGTCCAGTCCGGACGCCTGCTGACACCGCAGAATTACAAGGTCTCTGCCGGTACCTCCGTCATTATGTACGGCAGCGAATCCGCCAAATCCCAGCACTGGTTCGTGATACCCGTTTCCAAGGATCACCTGGGCAATGACCTGTACTACAAGATCGTCAATTATGAGAATACTTCCCTGGCGCTGACCCAGACTGCCTCCGGTATGACGCTCGATTCCTACACCGGCGCGGACACACAGCTCTGGCTTCTCAATGCCGACGGTCTGCAGGGCTTTGCAGGCTACTGCAAGAATGACGGCACCGGCGTCAAGGCCGCAGACATCGGCGGTCTGTTCGGTGAGGTCGTGGAGGTCTCCACCTTTGCCGATCTCAAGAAGTATGCCGAAGCCTCCGACCCCTACACCATCATCGTCAAGGGCAGGATCGACGGCGGCAGCAATTATAAGGTGGATGGCCAGAGTCATTATTACAACCCCGACGGCCGGATCTATGTCACGGACAATAAGACCATTGTCGGCAGCTATGGCAGCCATGTGACCTACAACGTCGCACTCTGCACCAAGCAGGGCGGCACCACCGGCAACAACGTCATCATCCGCAACCTCGAAATGCAGCATGATGCCAATTCCAACGGCAACGACAACATCATCGTATATTTCAGCGCCGGCCAGAATCTCTGGGTCGATCATGTGACCTTTGTCGGACATTCTGATTATAATAAGGCTGCCTCCGGACAGCCCGATTATGACAAGTTCCTGGCCTGCTGCTACGGCGCGGATTATCTGACCGTTTCCGACTGCTCCTTCGGTCTGCATGAATACGGCCTGATCCTCGGCTATCCCGACGATACCGCCGATGTCAAGAGCAAGTACGACGGATTCCCACGCATTACCCTTGCTTCCAACAAATTCTACAAGACCCTGACAAGAGGTCCGGGACTCATGCGCTGGGGGTATTTCCATTCCTTCAATAACTATGTGGACACCTTCAGCATGGCATACACCGTCCACAGCGGATGCGATATTTACGCCGAGAACTGCTACTATGCAAACGGCGGCAATGTTATCTGTGACTGGAACCAGATCACCTACCCGGGTGCTTATTACGAAACCGGCTCCAAATTCTCAAGCTGCAGCAGAACCGTGCGCGGCGAGGGTACCACCAATAACCCGAGCTATTCCGTAGAATCCAAATGGCGTCCGAATGCACATTACGCCTACACCACACTCTCTGCCGATCAGGCCAAGTCCTACTGCTCGAGCTATTCCGGATGTCAGTCCGCCAACAGCAATTGGATGTACATCCGCTACGGCTCCAAGGGCGTTCCGAGCGCCGGCTATACGGAAGCTCCGAGCGGCCCGGCTGCACCGGTGCCTGCCTCCTTCAGCGAAGGCGCAGCATATCGCTTCAAGAATGTCAATTCCGGTCTGTATCTCGAGGTCGCAGGCGCATCTGCCGAGAACGGCGCAAATGTAGACCAGTGGGGCTCTGACGGCTCGGAAACCCATAACATCTGGAAGCTGTATTCCGCAGGCGACGGGTATTATTACATTGCCTCCTGCGTCGGTGACGGCGGCACCTATGTGCTCGACATTGCCGGAAGAAAGACCGACAACGGCACGAATGCCGACATTTACCAGTACAACGGCGGCACGAACCAGCAGTTCATGCTTACCGAAAACAGCGACGGCTCCTACAAGATCCGCACCCGTGTCACCGGAGAGGCTTCGGCTGTGGAGATTGCGGATGCTTCTACCGCTTCTGGCGCGAATGCACAGCAGTGGGAGATCAACGGCGCGAATTGTCAGGACTGGATCCTTGAACCTGTGACCGACCCGGGCACGGCAATGGATACCGGTTATATCTACATCTTCGAGAATGTCAATTCCGGTCTGGTCATGGACATTGCCGCCGGCAATATGGCTGACAGCACCAATGTCCAGCAGTGGGGCGCCAACGGCTATGACTGCCAGAAATGGATCCTGACCCCGTTCAATTCCGGTAATTATTACTGGATCCGTTCCCTGCAGGATCAGAGCTATGCACTGAAGGCTGAAGGCTCCGGAAATGCATCCAACATTGACATTGCGGCATACAGCAGCAAGGACAGCGCACAGCTCTTCCGCTTCACGAAGAATCTTGACGGCTCCTACAGCATCGTGACACATGCCTCCAAGGATGCCTGCCTTGTAGAGGTAGACGGTGCTTCCAAGGACAGCGGTGCCAATGTACAGCAGTATGCACCGACCAATTCCCCCTGCCAGCACTGGAATCTCCAGACGGAGACCACAACCACTTCCACCACGACGACCACCACAACAACGACAACAACGACCACCACAACAACCGAAACGACTACCGAAACAACAGCTCCCCAGAAGGTCACCAACGACCTGAACGGCGACGGCGCATTCTCCCTGCTTGATGTGGTGCTGATGCAGAAATGGCTGCTTGGCATCAATGAAAAGCCCCTGGCTGACTGGACAGCAGGCGACCTCAATCAGGACGGTGTCCTCGATATTTTCGATCTGGCACTGATGAAGCACGCACTGTTTTCCAAGTGATTCTGTATGGATCAGCTTCCCCCTCCCTGCTATGGGAGGGGGATTTTTTACGGGTTTGAGCGAAGCCCCGTATTTCTAACACACAAAAAAGAAATGCCGCATCACTGCGGCATTTGAGCTTGTCAAAAAAGTCTGTTTTGGGGAAGGCGTACTGCTGATCCGCCCCTCCCCCTGCCCCCTCCCCGCACGCGGGGAGGGGG
>CACZPI010000157.1 GCA_902783005.1 uncultured Ruminococcus sp.
ATAAAAATCTGGAGCTGGTAGTCGGACTCGAACCGACGACCTGCGCATTACGAATGCGCTGCTCTACCAACTGAGCCATACCAGCATCTTATCTGACGACTTCATTATTATACCACAAAATCCGCCGTCTGTCAAGCCCCCCGGCAAAAAAATCTTCCGGAAGGAAAAATTCACAAAAGGGACTTGTATTTTCCGGCGCATTATGGTATAATAATCCATAGCAAGTGTCATCCGGCGCTTGGGAATCTTAATTTTATGGAGGCTGTTACTATGGCTATGTTTGACAAGCTGCTCGCCAACCTCAAGGCAAGCAGAAAGACGATCGTATTTACAGAGGGCACCGATGCCCGCATTCTCGATGCTGCTGCAAAGCTCCTTGCTGAGGGTCTGATGGATGTCATCCTCTGCGGCAACGTGGATGATGTCAAGAAGGCTGCTGCCGACGGCGGCTTCAATGTGGATGCTGCTACCGTGCTCGACCCGCTCACCTATCCGGAGATGGATGCCATGGTCGCTGCTATGGTTGAGCTCCGCAAGGGCAAGATGACCGAGGAGGAGTGCCGCACTGCTCTCCAGAAGTCCAATTACTTCGGTACCATGCTCGTCAAGATGGGCAAGGCCGATGCGCTCCTCGGCGGTGCTACCTATTCAACTGCCGATACCGTTCGTCCGGCTCTCCAGATCATCAAGACCAAGAAGGGCTCCAACCTCGTCAGCTCCTCCTTCATCCTCTTCCGTGAGAAGGACGGTGTCGAGGAGAAGATCGCCATGGGCGACTGCGCCATCAATATCGGCTATTCCGACCGCGTGGACAAGGCCGGCAATGTCGTTCTGACCGCTGCCCAGCAGCTCGGTGAGGTCGCTGTCGAGACCGCACGCACCGCTGCATTCTTTGGCATTGATCCCAAGGTCGCTGTCCTGAGCTTCTCCACCTACGGCTCCGGCAAGGGTGCCACCGTGCAGCTCTCCCACGATGCCGTGATCGAAGCCCGCAAGATTGATCCGGAGCTCGTCATCGACGGCGAATTCCAGTTCGATGCCGCTGTTTCCCCCGAGGTTGCCAAGACCAAGTGCCCCGATTCCAAGGTTGCCGGTCAGGCAAACACCTTCATTTTCCCGCTCATCGAAGCCGGTAACATCGGCTACAAGATCGCACAGCGCCTCGGCGGCTATGCTGCCTACGGCCCGATCCTGCAGGGTCTGAATGCCCCCATCAATGACCTCTCCCGCGGCTGCAATGCCGAGGAGGTCTATGCCATGGCGATCATCACCGCCGGCATGGCCTAAGCAAGGCGCATTCGTCAGACGCGCATTTTCTCTGCCCCCGGTGTTCTGCATCGGGGGCAGTATTCCGATCCGGAGGCTTCCAGATGGACAAAATCGACAAGATCCGTATGCTCGCCGCGCAGGCAAATGATCTGGGTGTGCTCCGGGGACAAACCCGCATCTTTCCGCCGCCGGCCGCCATGGAGGAGCTGCATGCTTACGAAGCACAGCTCGGTGCTCCCCTGCCGGAGGCTTTTGTCCGGTACATGACAGAGCTTGGCAATGGCGGTACGGGTGCCGGCTGCATCATCTATCCCCTTGAACGGATCTTCCGGCAGCATCCGGAGGATCACCCGGGACAGCCGGTCATGCTCGATCATTCCCTTCCGGATGCAGCCTGGCAGGATTTTGCGGAGCGGTACGTCCGGCTCGATGAGAAAATCGACTGCTCCTCTGCGGAGAAAAGCACGGAATATGCCCGGCAGCTCCGGCAGATGCAGCAGCAGGTCATGGAAGGCGGCATTATCATCGGCACCCTCGGATGCACGATGAACTGCGTGCTCATGTACCGGGGCGCTGCCAGAGGCGAGGTTTTCATTGTGGATTTCGACTACATGGATCAGGTCGTCCGGGAGCCGCATTGCTGCGGAAAATTTGAGGACTGGATCATCAACGATCTCGAAGCCGGGATCCGCAATGCGAACAGCATGCACAGTAATACAAATCAGGAGAAATCAGGAACGAACATGACAGATACGATTCAGAAAGAAGAAACCCTCGTACCGGAGGAAAAGCCGGTCAAAAAGAAGCCCCGCCGCAGCAAGCCGATGTTTCTGATCGGCCTTGCCATGATGCTGTGCGGCATTACCGTGCTGACCATTCTCGGCTGGAAGCGAATCAGCCGGGAGATCAAAAAGCAGCATCTCCTGCGGACATGCATTGTCTTTGAGGTGCCCCGGCTGCATATCCGGGTTCCCGTGCAGGACGGCACAGACAACGTCACCCTTCGCGCCGGTGCAGGGCATTTTCCCGGAACCGGCGCACCGGGCTCCGGCAATTACTGCATCGCGGGGCATAATTCCACGATCTATGCAGAGATCTTCAATGATCTCGACCAGATCGAGATCGGAGATGTGATGACCCTCACCGATATTGATAAGGGCAAGACGCAGTATACCTATATCGTATCGGATTACCACATCGTACCGCCGTCCGGGGTGGATGTTCTGGCGGATTTTGGTGACGACCGCATCACGGTCATTACCTGTACGGATGACGGTGAGAACCGCCAGGTCGTGGTCGGCACTCTGCAAAAAGATGAATCCGAATGAACCCCGAAAGAAGCATTCCCCTTTCTCATGGAGAGAAAGGGGGATTTATTCCACACTTTTTCAGGCAGAGCCGGGGGTCTTCCTTTGCGGCAGATTCAGCAGGACGATCGCTGTCAGGATCAGCAGGATCCCGGCGATCTTCGGCATGCTCCGGCTCTCATGCAGAATCGTCATGCCGATGACGGCACCGACCATCGGTTCCACTGCGGCAAGAATGGCAGCCTTGCCGGATTCCATCCGTGCCAGCCCCCAGGTATACAGCAGAAACGGCATGACCGTGCAGAGAAGCCCCACCACAATGCACCAGATCAGCAAGGACGGCTGCGCAGCCAAAATCCGCACGATCTCTCCCGGGCGGCTGACCGGTGCCGAGCCGATCAGTCCGAGCAGAAATGTCCAGGCCGTCACTGTCAGGGCATCGTATTTGCGCAGAGCGAATCGCCCGAATATCGTATACAATCCATAGAACAGCCCCGATGCCAGTCCTGTCAGCAGCACAAACGCCGTGATCGGTGCCGCTCCCGTCAGTCCCGCCACCAGCACACAGCCAAGAACGGTCATGACAAGCGCGATGAGCTTTAACGGCGTAATTTTCTCACGAAACAGCACCGCCGACAGCAGCAGGATGAATACCGGAGAGGTATACAGCAGAATGACTGCGACCGAGGCCTCGGAACGGATGAGCGTATAGAAATAGCACACATTAAAAAGGACAATGCTGACAATACCGGTGCCGACAAACATCCAGATATCACGCAGCCGGATGGGCAGCTTGTCCCGGCTGCGGATCGCCGTAAACAGCATGAGCGCCGGTGCAGCGACCGCCATGCGGATGCAGGTGATCTGCACCGCATCCAGACCCGCCGCCGACAGCGTGCGCACAAACAGGCTCAGCATTCCCCAGAGAATTCCCGCGCCGATCACAGCCAGCGCGGGTAGAATCTGCTTCATGGTTTTGCTCCCTTCATTGACACTCCAATCTATTATACTGCTTTTTTCCCCATTTGTCAAGGCGCATAAATGCCGGATCCCACGGCGGGATCCGGCATCTGCTGTCACTGGATGGTCGTGTCCTCCTCCATCATCCCTGCTGCCTGCAGCGAGGTGATGATGCTGTTGACGGCCAGTGCAATTTCCTGCGCCGGTGCGGTGTCCGCAAGCGTCGGGACGCTCGCCGCCGGGATGACCGTCCCTGTTGCACCTGTGGCACCGGTCGCACCTGTAGCACCCGTGGCACCTGTGGCACCCGTTACACCCGTGGCACCCGTTACACCTGTGGCACCCGTTACACCAGTGGCACCCGTTACACCAGTGGCACCAGTTACACCTGTGGCGCCCGTTACGCCTGTGGCACCTGTTGCGCCGGTGGCACCTGTTGCGCCGGTGGCACCTGTTGCACCTGTCGCACCTGTGATGCCTGTCGGGGTATAGGGCGGGCAGGGAAACGGAAACGGGCATTCGAGCGGCTGGCAGCCGCAATGATAGATCGCCATAGTAATTCCTCCTATCAGAGTTTGTTCCGGAAATAGGCACAGTTGGCAAGCACCGCAGGATGCTGCGGGTGCAGGCGCTGTGCTCTTTCATGATATGCCATTGCCTCCCGGAGGTTTCCCATCCGGTCATGGCAGACACAAAGCTGCATCATCGGAATGAAGTCCCGGTAATCCGGATGCGAAAAGCCCCCTGTCTCCGGCGGACAATGCAGCGCTGCCTCATACCAGAAGACGGCACATTCCCACTGTTTCTGTTCCAGATACAGATTTCCGATCTCACAGCAGATCTCCGCACGCGGCGCACCCATGGCAAGGCTTCCGCAAAGGATCTCCCGTGCGGTCTCCGGATGCCCGAGGCGAATGCTGCATCGTGCCAGATCCAGACAAGCGCTGATCCGATCCTCCGACCATCCGTCCGGGCATTGCAGGAATGCGGCAAATTCCTGCACCGCTTCCCGGTCGCGTCCGTTCCACATCAGCTCCCGCGCATAGTAAAAATGTTCCCGCGCCGTAAAGCGATGGCCGCATTCTGCCTGCTTCTCAAAAATGCGCAGGTTCCTGCCGGGATCATTGACATGCACCTTATGATGCTCCACCGGGGCATTTACCCGCAGGATCGTACCGGCAGGCGTGACAGCTTCATGCACCGCGCCCTCCCAGCGAAAGCCGCATTCCCGCCGAAGCAGGCGTTCTCGCCAGAAGGTGCAGACCGGTCTTCCGTCCGCATCAAAGCCGACATGATACGGCAGCATGACCACGTCTGCGGTCAGGGTGTCCCGGATCGCAAGCAAGGCCGCAAGACTCTCCGGGGGCAGGACATCATCCGCATCCAGCCAGAACTGATAATCCGCCTTCGCCTTGGAAAAGATGAAATTACGGGCAGCCGCAAAATCATCCTGCCACGGGAAATCATAGATCCTGTCCGTAAACTGCGCCGCGACCGATTTCGTCTCATCCACAGAACCGGTATCGGCAATGAGAATTTCCTCACAAAGCGGTGCTGCGGATTCCAGACACCGCGCCAGCACCGGTGCTTCATCCCGGACGATCATACACAGACTTACCGTTGCCATCAGCGATCACACCCTTTCCTCTGCATTGTATGCAAGGGGGACGATCCCGGTGAGGGGTTGACATCTGACGGGAAATGTGCTATAATAAATACTGCGCCGCTGTGGTGGAATTGGCAGACACCTTGGACTTAAAATCCAATGAGAGGAAACTCTCGTACCGGTTCAAGCCCGGTCAGCGGCACCACCACAACTGATCGCAGGTTCTCGTTTTTGAGAACTTGCGATTTTTTTGTTAGTCCTCTATCGACCCTGAGCGAGTTGCACCCGTTACGATACCGTCAGAGTCAAAACACAGTCATTCACGCAATTTCTATTGACTTTTCGGGGAAAACATGATAGAATAGTAGCTATAAGATGTGAAACTTTCACGGAAAATTCAAAAATGATTCACAGACACAGCAGGAGGGAAGACCATGAGAGGAAACATGACTAAAAAAGCCGCAGCAGCGTGTCTTGCGCTGTTGATCGTGACGGGTGCGATGCCGATGCAGCCGATCGCGGAGATGACGCAGTCGGTGATGCTGACGGCACACGCAGAGTCGGAGCAGA
>CACZPI010000158.1 GCA_902783005.1 uncultured Ruminococcus sp.
GCTTGTCAAAAAAGTCTGTTTTGGGGAAGGCGTACTGCTGATCCGCCCCTCCCCCTGCCCCCTCCCCGCACGCGGGGAGGGGGTTTTTTCGGTGTGGGGGCTGCGCCCCCACCCCCCCGAAAAAGTGTCACAGACACTTTTTCGACAGCCTGATTCCCCCTTCCCTTACGGGAAGGGGGAATTTCATTGTGGGGGCTTCGTCCCCACACCCCCCTGAAAAAGTGTCAGAGACACTTTTTCGGCAGTCTGCCCCTTCCCCTACGGGAAGGGGGGGATTTTTCTGTTTTTTTGGTTGCATATCCAATTAAAACATGGTATAATACTAAAAAGGGGGGATCACGATGGAGAAAAAACGCAATCTCGGCATTGATATTCTCTGCTGTCTGGCAGTCCTGATGCTGCTCGGGCTGGAATATATGGCTTCGGCCGGATTCCCGGAGGGGACGCTGGATCTCCGGAGGGATGCCGCCCCGGTCGCCGTCCGGATGTTCTGCCTTGCCGGGGCAAGCCTGCTGTCGGCATGCAGCGGCTACGTCCTCAGCGGAAGGCGCTTTTCCATGGGCTATTTCCGCATCTTCATCCGGCTGATCTACATTTATATCCTGTGCTCCCTGGCGGCGCTGTTCCTGCGGATCGTTGTTTTGCAGGAGGAAATGACCCCCGCAGAAGCCGTCCGCGCCTGCATTCAGTTCACGGCCACCGACACCGGCCGCTTTGCCGGCATGTACTTTGCGCTGCTGCTCGCGGCACCCTTCCTCAATGCCGCATGGCTCGGCCTGAAAACCCAGAAGGCACGACTGTCCTTCCTGCTCATCACGGCAGCATTCTCCACGCTGCAGCCAATGCTGCTCGTCGGGGATGTCTACCTCATTCCGGAATGGTGCAAGGGGCTGTTCCCCGCGGCAGCCTACCTGGGCGGCACCTATCTGCGCTGCTACATGAAAAGCCGGCACTTGCCCCTGCGCATCTTCCTGACGGCCGCGCTGACCGTCTTGCAGGCGGCTGCGGTGCTGTACATCTCCATGCATTTCGATGCGCTCTACTGCCCGTGGCTCGACAGCATGGCAGGCGCTCCGGCATTCCTGACGGCAATGCTGCTCCTGGGCATCTTCCACAGCAGCAAGGAAGGCCGCAGCAGCGTTCACCGCTTCTTCGCCATGGCGGCAGGCGGTGCGCTTGCGGCGCTGCTTCTGGGCGATCCGCTGATCGACTGCATGATGCCCGCGCTGACGGAGCGCTGGCCGGAGGTGCCGCAGCGACTTTCCGCGGGCATTCTGATGGTACCGGTGGCCTTCATTCTCAGCTGTGTGCTCGGGCTCTTTTTACAGCTTCCGCTGCTGGGAATCCGCAGCTTCTTCCGGAATGACGAATCCGAGGAGGAGGAAGAGGAGCTTGCCGCACCCCGCCCCCGCAAGCCCCGGAAACGCGGCAAGGCCGAGGCGGTCGTGCCGGAGCGCACCTACATCCATCCGCAGTCCCACGCCCGGGAATCCAGCCCGCGCCATACCATCCGCGTTCCGGTGACGGCACCGGAAACCGAGGTCGCCCTGACGCAGCCGCGGGAGGACGATCCGCCGGGCGTTCAGAAGATCGAGCTTGCACAGCCGGAGGAGCCTGCCGCATGGGAGGAAATTCCCGAAGAGAAGGAGGACGAGGGCGAGATGAAGGTCTACGTCCCGAAATCCGGGAAATCCGTACAGCAGGACGATTCTGTCGAAGAGCTGCTGAAAAAACTGGAGCAGTGAAAGGAGCATCTGCATGAAGCTGTTATTTGTCGGGGATGTCGTCGGAGAGACGGGATGCCTGTTCCTGCAAAAGAAGCTCCCCGCGCTCAAGCGGGAATACGGCGTGGATCTTGCAGTGGTCAACGGCGAGAATTCCACGGACGGCAACGGCATCACGGCGTATTCCGCAGGGCAGCTCTTTGATGCGGGTGCGGATGTCATTACGACCGGAAACCACGCATTCCAGCGAAAAAACGACCTGCAAATCTTTGAGAACGAATGCATTCTCCGGCCGGCAAACTATTCCGATGCCTGCCCGGGGCGGGGCGTGACGCTCTATGACATGGGCAGCAGCAGCGCCGCCATCATCAATTTGCAGGGCGTGCTGTTCATGGAGCCGCTCGACAATCCCTTCACCGTGATCGACCGGATCCTGGAGGAGCTGGACACGCCGAATATCTTCGTTGATTTCCACGCCGAGGCGACCTCGGAAAAGCGGGCGCTCGGGCTGTATCTGGCCGGGCGGGTGACCGCCGTGCTGGGGACGCATACCCATGTGCCGACCGCCGACGCGCAGATCATCGCCGGACATACCGGGTATATCACCGATGCGGGCATGACCGGTGCCGAGGATTCCGTGCTCGGCGTGAAGAAGGAGATCGCCATTGACCGGCTGCGGCTGCATGTCCCGGTGCGCTTCGAGGAGGCGCAGGGCGCCTGCGTTCTGGGGGGCGTTGTGGTCGAATACGAAAAAAAATGTGGCAAATGTACGAAAATCACCCCTCTGATTGTGAGATAATTCACAAAAATGATGCATTCCTATTGCAATTTTTCATAGAATGTAGTATAATGAAACTGAGGCAGAGGATTCGTCTCTGCCGCAGCCGATATACCGTCAATCCAGTTTCTTTATTCTTTTCATCTTATTACTGTACTGATTTTGCAAGGAGGTTATTATGGACGTATTAGAGGTATTAAAGGTTTCTTCCCGCTCGGTTCCGAATTCCGTGGCAGGCGCCATCGCCGGCGTGATCCGCGAGAATAAGAGCGTGGAAATTCAGGCTGTCGGTGCAGGCGCAGCCAACCAGGCGATCAAATCCGTGGCCATTGCCCGCGGCTATCTGGCGCCCATTGGCATTGACCTGATCTGCATTCCGGCATTTACCAGCATTCAGATTGACGGTGAGGATCGCACGGCGATCAAGCTGATCTGCGAGCCCCGGTAATTTCTGATTCTGAAAAAGCATTGCCCCTGTGGCCTTCCGGTCACAGGGGCATTTTCTTGTGTATCTCAGGGATTGTCCTTGTTCAGGAGCATCCGGTCATTGTCGAATTCCCCGCCGGCCTTCTGCGAATACATCCGGAGCAGGTCGTCCAGGGTCATGCCCCTGCGCTCCTCCTCCCCGATGTCGAGAATGATCTGCCCGGAATCCATCATGATCGTCCGCGTGCCCGTGCGCAGGGCAGCATTGAGATTGTGGGTAATCATCATAGTCGTCAGGTGATTCTCCGCAACAATGCGGTTCGTGATCTCCATGATCTTCTCCGAGGTCTGTGGGTCAAGCGCCGCGGTATGCTCGTCAAGCAGCAGCAGCTTCGGCGTGCTGAGCGTACACATCAGCAGCGTCACGACCTGCCGCTGGCCGCCGGAAAGCAGACCGACCTTGGTTTTCATCCGATCCTCCAGTCCCATGCCCATGGCCGCCAGGTGCTCACGGAAGAAGTCTGTTTCCTTTGCGGTAATGGCCGGTGCCAGGGGGAGCTTGTGCTTGCGGGAATAGGCAAGCGCCAGATTCTCCTCGATCGTCAGATGCGGCGCAGTGCCCATCATCGGATCCTGAAAGACGCGGCCGATCATCTTCGCCCGCCGGAAATCCGGCTGGTAGGTGATGTCCTTGCCGTCGAGCATCACGGCGCCTGCATCGAGATAGAAGGAGCCGCAGATCGCATTGAACAGCGTGGATTTGCCGGCGCCGTTCGAGCCGACGACCGTCACGAATTCACCCGGCTTCAGGTGCAGGGACAGGCCGCGGAGTGCCGTATGCTCCTGCGGGGTACCTTTGAAGAAGGTCTTGACTGCCGATTCGATTTTCAGCATCTCACACGCCCCCTCTCTTGGTCTTCTGCAGCGAGAATGCAGATTTCACAGCCGGAACGGACAGTGCCACGGCCACAATGACTGCCGAGATCAGCTTGAGCATGTAAGCCGGGAGCATGGTATAGGTGGTGGCCAGCGCAATGATGACGCGGTACACGATGGAGCCCGCTACCGCCGAGAGAATGCCGGCTGTGACGCCGCGTCTGCCGCAGATGACCTCACCGATGATGACGGAGGCAAGTCCCACAACGAGAATGCCCACGCCGGAATTGATGTCCGCAAAGCTCTGGTACTGTGCGATGATGCCGCCGCACAGCGCGATATACGCATTGGAAACAGCCAGTGCCACGAGCTTGACATGGCCGACATTGATCGAGGAAGCGCGTACCATCGTTTCATTGTCGCCCGCAGCCCGGATGCACAGTCCCAGATGCGTCTTGAAGAAGCCGACTGCCAGCAGAATGCCTGCCGCCGTCAGCAGCAGGGAGATCAGGAGCTTGACCCAGTTCTTGTCAAGCCCCGGCAGCAGCGCGGAGATCTGCGTGAAGATCGTGTCCACGCCGATGAGAGTCACATTGGCGCGTTCTCCCATGACAAACATATTGATCGAATACAGGCCGCTCATGGTCAGAATGCCTGCCAGCACCGGATGGATCTGACATTTCGTCTGGAAGAAGCCTGTGACCAGACCTGCTGCCGCGCCCGCTGCGACCGCAAGCAGGATGCCCAGCCACGGATGCCCTGTCGTCGCCAGCATGGAGGCGCAGGCCAGGCCGAATGTGAAGGAGCCCTCTGCGGTCAGGTCAGGCACATTCAGGATGCGGAAGGAAATGTAAATACCGATCGCCAGCAGGCCGTAGATCAGGCCAAGCTGCGCGGTTCCGAGGACGATGCTCATGACACTCCCCCGGATCAGTCGTTGGAATCGTGAACGATTTCGGCATTCATATCCGCCGGAATGCTGATGCCCAGGGCATCGGCAGCATCCTGGTTGACCACCACATCATCGGCGGGAACGACCTCTGCGGGAATGTCCGCAACGGCCTTGCCTTCGAGGAATTCGATGCACTTGTCGGCGGTGATGGCACCGATCTTCGTATCACTGATGGCCTTGGTGGCAAAGGCACCGCTGCGTACCATGACGGCACTCGAGCCGTAGACCGGCACGCCGTTTTCCCGGGCTGTCTGGGCAACGAGGGGCATTGCGGTCTGGATGATCGAATCATTCGGCACATAGATGGCGTCGACCTGACCCATCAGGGATTCTGCGGCAGTCTGCACCTCGCCGGCTGCGGTGACGGTGCGCTCCACATAGGAAATGCCGGCTTCATCAAGGTACTTCATGGCATTCTGCGCCGTGGAAACGGCATTGACCTCGCCGGTATTGTAGAGGATGCCGTAGGACTTGACATCGGGGGTGAATTCTGCGGCGAATTCAAAAATATCCTGGATCGGGATATAGTTGGAGGTACCGGTCGCATTCTTGTCCGGCGCCGCATCCATGTCGGAGATCAGACCGGCAGAAACCGGATCACCGACAGAAATGAAGAAATCCGGAATGCCGCTGTCCATGCCGACCACGGCCTGGGATGCCGGGGTGCCGACGGTCGCGATCGCTGCGGGATTGGCGCTGATCGCCTCCTGCACGATGGTCGTCAGGTTGGTGGCATCACCCTGGGCGCATTTGTAGACGATGTTGAGCTTGTCCTCGGTGTGGCCCTTGTCGCGCAGCTCCTGAATGAAGCCGTCCTTCATATCGACGAAGGCGCCGTTCTCGACCATCATGATGACATAGACGGTCTGCTTGCCGGAGGCACCGCCCGCGCTGCAGGCAGTACCGGAAATGCCGAGTGCTGCCGCAAGCAGGGCAGCGGTGAGCTTCTTGGTCATGAATTTCATAAATCTCTACTCCTTATTCTGTTTTTTCTTGACAGTCTATTACAGATACAGCGGCACAACCGCTGCTGCCGTAACAAATGGGAAAGCCGCACATGCACCGCGGCTGACGCTTTATCCGCGCTCGATCTCCGCGAATACCTCTTGCAGGCGCTCCGGATCGACCTTGTAGGGATAATGGCGCACATCCGACATGCCCGCGATCTGCTGCGTCATGGTGTCCGCCAGCGTCAGGTCAAGATCCGCCAGCCGCACCGGCAGCCCGACACGCGCATTGAAATCGCGGACGCGCGCATATTCCGCCTTCTGCCCGTCATACAGCAGGCAGACGAGCACACCGAATGCGACGATCTCGCCGTGCAGGTGATGCTCCTCGATGCCGATGGATGTCCAGGTATAGAAGCAGGCATGGGCAAGGCCGCTGTTGTAATCGGGGGTATGATCCTTGGTGAGCATGATGGAGACGAGTCCCGTCGAAACGCAGATCGCCAGCACGACCTCCCGGAAGGCTTCGCTGGGCTGATGCGTCTTGTTATCGGCAAAGGCAGCCTCACCAAAGCGGAAAATCGGCTCGGTACACATGGACGCCATGGCCAGGCCGAGCGCCTTGAAATGCTCCGGCTGCTCGCCGCGGGCGGAAATGGTCGCTTCGTAGAACTTCGCATACGTGTCTCCCATGCCCGCCCAGAGGAACTGCTCCGGCGCTTCGGCAAGGAGCTGCGTATTGATGAAGGCATGCACGGGCGCATTGTCGAAGAAATACGGCTCGATGAAGGTACCCTCCGGCGTGTACATGATCGCCACGCAGGTACAGCATGCACAATTGGAAGCGATGGTCGGGAAGGTGAATACAGGCTTGCCGAGCTTGTCCGCAAGGGTCTTGCAGGTGTCAAGCGCCTTGCCGCCGCCGACGGCAAAGATCATGTCGGCCTGCTGCACCTCCTCGCGTGCCTGAAGCGCCGCCACATTCTCATAGCTTGCTTCGCCGCCGTACCAGAGCCGCCCGGTCAGGGTGATGCCCTGTGCCGCTTCGGCAATGCGGTCAGCCGCCTTCTCCATCGCTGTTTTGCCGCCGATCATGACGGCGCGGCTGCCCCATTTCCGGCAAAAGCGCGGAATGTCCTGATACGCCTGCTCACCGATGGAATAATTCGGCAGCGTCATATTGTAATTATTCATAGTTTTCACCAGCTTTTGTTGAGATTTGTTGCCCCTGTAAAGACAATTGTTGTCCTGTGAGCAACATACCATTAGCATTATACCACACAAAGCCCCGGAATGCAAGGGCTTTCCTCAAAAAAAACTCCTCCCCGTCTGTGCAGGGAGGAGAGAGGCTGCTGAAAAAGTGTCTCTGACACTTTTTCAGGGGGGTGCGGGGGCGAAGCCCCCGCGAATAAAACCCCCTCCCCGTAAGACGGATACCCATATAGAAGTTTTGCCCCGAAGCACTTTGAAATGCTTCGGGGCATTGTTTTTTGTATGGCTGATAAGATAAATTAGAATTTAACGTCTGATAGTTATATACTCCGAGGATTTGACAAACCCTAATTTTTCGGCTATTTTTTGTGATGCAGTATTATTTGCA
>CACZPI010000159.1 GCA_902783005.1 uncultured Ruminococcus sp.
CCCCCTCCCCGCACGCGGGGAGGGGGTTTTTAGGTGTGGGGGCTTCGCCCCCACACCCCCTGAAAAAGTGTCACAGACACTTTTTCGACAGTCTGCCTTTCTTGTTCCTTGTTTCTCTGCCGTCAGATCCCGTTCACAGGGATCTGCACTTCAAAGGAGGTGTATTCTCCCTTGACGCTCTTGACCACGATATGTCCCTGGTGCAGATGCACGATCTTGCGGGCAATGGACAGTCCCAGACCAAGTCCGGTCTTGTCCTTGCTGCGGGAGGTATCGGTCTTGTAGAAGCGGTCAAAGATCCTGGGCAGCTCATCGTCTGCAAGGCCTTCACCGGAATTCTTCACGCAGATGTAGGCCGTGCCGTTCTCCTCATGCAGCGAAAAGCTGATGACACCGTCCTCATTGACGAATTTCACGGCATTTTCGATCAGGTTGTAGAGCACCTGGAACATCAGATCCTCGTCGGCACGCACCGTCAGGGATACATCCTCAAGCCCCTCGACCTCCACGTGCTTGTCACTGATGCGCTTTTCAAACATCAGCACCGTGCGGATCAGAAGCTGTGCAATATCGACATTCGCGGCACGAAGCTGCATCTCGCCCGATTCAAAGCGGGTCAGATTCAGCATGGAATTGACCAGCGTGCGCAGACGGTGGATCTCCTCGGCAATGATGCGGATGTATTTCTTATGCTGCTCCGGCGGGATCGTCCCGTCGAGAATGCCGTCGGCAAAGCCGCCGATGGTCGTCATCGGAGTGCGCAGCTCATGGGAGACATTCGCCACGAAATTGCGGCGGGTCGTCTCATTCTGCTCGATGAATTCCGCCATGCGGTTGAGCGTCGAGCCGTAGGGGTAGAGCGTTGCATGCTCCGGGAGCATCACACGCGCCGAAAAATCACCCTCGGCATACTGCCGCGTGACCTCGGTGATCTCCTCGAACTGTCCGTCGATCTGCGAGGTGCCCAGGCGGAACAGCAGCATGAAGACCAGCATGGCGATCAGCAGGCTGATGACCAGCGAGCGCACCAGCATGAAGCTGTATTCCTGCACATTGGCCGCATCCGACAGCGCGGCGACATAGAAATAATGCAGCAGATGCTCCTCGTCCTCATACGCCGAACGGATCACGCAGCAAAGCTGGGGATGCTCGGCATCGTCGGTGTAATACCCGAGCTCCATGTAATCGTCCACATTGACATACGCCCGGATCTGCGCCGTCAGCAGCCGGAAGCTGCCCCCTTCGCCGGGGTAGACCTCCTGCGCCTGTGCATCATAGAGCCAGAGCCGGTAGCCGTACTCGGTTTCGGCCGTGCGGATGAGCTTGGCAATTTCGTCCTGCGCTTCGGGGTCATCGTGGAGATACACCGCGGAAATGTTGGCGGAGAGTGCCTGGCAGTTCTGCAAAAGCATCTGCTTGACGGAATCGGTATACGTTGCCACGGCGCTGCACACCATGACCACGCCCGTCACAAGGATGCCGACGAACAGCAGCACGCCCGACAGCCGGAAGTACCCGTCAGAAAGCCCGGGGATCCTGGTTTTTTTCTGGAGTGTCATTATTCTTCGTCGGATTCAAACTTGTAGCCGACGCCCCAGACAGTCTTGAGCGCCCAGTGGGGGGAGACATCCGCGAGCTTTTCGCGCAGACGCTTGATATGAACGTCGATGGTGCGCGAATCGCCGTAATATTCAAAGCCCCATACCTCGTCAAGAAGCTGGTCGCGGGTATAGACATGGTTCGGATTCGATGCCAGGTAGAACAGCAGCTCAAGCTCCTTGGGCGGGGTGTCGAGCACCTTGTCATTGACGCGCAGCTCATAGCGGGTCATATTGACCACGAGCTTGTCATAGCGCACTTCCTTGTTCTCCTCATGCTCCGAAGCGGCATTGCCCATGCGGCGGGCGATCGCCTTGATGCGGGCGATGACCTCCTTGGCGTCGAAGGGCTTGGAGATGTAGTCATCCGCACCCAGCTCCAGGCCGAGCACCTTGTCGAAGGTCTCGTTCTTGGCGGAGATCATGATGATCGGGACATTGGAATTCTTGCGGATCTCCCGGCACACCTGCTTGCCGTCCATCGAGGGCAGCATGATGTCGAGCAGGACAATATCGGGATTGAGCGCATTGAATTTATTGACAGCCTCCTTGCCGTCATTGGAGATGATGACTGAATAGTTCTCACGCTCCAGGTACATTCTCAGCAGGTCGCAGATATTCTGGTCGTCATCCACGACCAGCACTTTTTCAATAGCCATGTGTAAGCTCCTTTCCGGTTGGGGTCGTATTCCGATTGTATTTCATTCTAAAAATTGTGACAGTTATTCATTTTTTATTATACATGATTTCTGTATTCATTGTATGAATATTCTGTTACAGAATCATGTGCAATTTGTAAATCAGTAAAATATAAAAATAGCACCCCACACGCTTTTGTGCAGGGTGCTGCAATTTTATAGGGTCACTTTGTTCACAGCGCTGCCTTGATCGCTGCCAGCAGATCGTCGTAGCTCTCGAATGCCGGGAGCTCCGGATGATCGGCCTTGATCTGCTCGGTGCTGCGGAACAGGAAGCCGGCCTTGGAGGCCTGGATCATGCCCAGGTCATTGAAGCTGTCACCGGAGGCAATGGTCTCAAAGCCAACCGACTGCAATGCCTTGACCGTGGTGTACTTCGACTTTTCGCAGCGCATCCGGTAGCCCGTGATCTCGCCGCTCTCCGCAACCTCAAGGGTATTGCAGAAGATCGTCGGCCAGCCGAGCTTCTTCATGAGCGGCTGTGCAAACTGGGTGAAGGTGTCGCTCAGAATGATGACCTGTGTTACCTCACGCAGCGCATCCAGGAATTCCCTTGCACCCGGCATCGGGTCGATCTTCTCGATGGTCGCCTGAATTTCCTTCAAGCCCAGTCCGTGCTCCTTCAGGATCGCCAGACGGTACTGCATCAGCTTGTCATAATCCGGCTCGTCACGGGTCGTCTTGCGCAGCTCCGGAATGCCGCTTGCCTCCGAGAATGCGATCCAGATCTCCGGTACGAGTACGCCTTCCAGATCCAGGCATACAATATTCATATCAGCCATAGTTTTATCCTCCGTATTTCAAGTAGTTTCCAGCGATCGCGCTGTCTGCCTGTCCATTATACACCATTTTCCGGGTTTTGTAAAGCGAAAGCGCAGATATGACCGCCCCGCATGGGCAATTGTCCTTGCTTCCGGTACATTTTCCTTGTTTCACTGGCTAACAGATTCCGCCGGTTCCTGTGCATGCCACCGCAGACGCGCCAGCAGCAGCTCGCTGCCGTCAAGCCGGGAATGCTCTTCCGCACCGCTCTGGAGCTGGATCATGCCGCTCTTCCCGTCGCTCAGGGGCAGGCTGATCCGGAGCGTATGCGCCTGCGCAGATTCCGTGAAGACCTGCGTACAGCCGTATTCCTCGCAGAATGCTGCCACCAGCTGCCGCTCTGCTTCGAGCGTTCCGAAAGACGTACAGTCCTCCGCCTCCGAAGGCTTGCTGCGGGACATGACCGTCAGCTCTGCCCGGTCTTCCTCCCGCTTTTCCAGCCGCAGGAGAAGCTCATGATCTGCGCTGCTGTCCGGGCATGTCAGTGCAACAGCCGCATACAGCATGTCCGCCAGCACATTCGCATCGCTCTCCATCCACAGCACGCCCTGCGGCACCTCACAGCGGATCTGCGCGGCATCCCGCAGAATGCGCCGTGCTTCCTGCGCTGCGGCATCCACGGCATTTCCCAGGCGCACCTCTCCGTGCTGCCATCTGCCGTCCTCACGCCGCCGCAGGATGCGCTGCACATACAGCGGCCGGTAAAGCCTTGCATTATTCAGCTCAAGCATCCGCAGCAGATGCCGCTGGTCTGCCGCAAGCTCCTCATTCGTTTCCAGCGCCGTCAGAAGTGAGCTGATCGACATGACCGTATCCAGAATGACCTGATCCTCTGTCAGGCGCATGGCGTTCTGATCCATTGTGATTCCTCCTTTTTCGTCGGGATGGTTCCTGTATTCCTATTATACACGAAAAACAGACACAGGTAAAGCATCCGGCGCAGATTTCTGTATGGATTGTGCAAAATCACCATAACATTCCCGATCCGATTGGTCGAAATGCAGAAATTGAACACAACTGTCAAAAAATTTGATATTCTTCTGGCAAACCTCTTGCATTTTCTTTGAAAAAGGTGTAAAATAAATCTATCGGGAATCTGCGGACATGCTCTGCGCTGACGGTGAAAATCCGGCTTCTCAGGCATGAGTCCACCGCGGAGATCTCAGAAGAATTTAGGAGGTATATTCCAATGTCCGTAAAAGTTGCTATCAATGGTTTCGGCAGAATCGGCCGTCTGGCTTTCCGTCAGATGTTCGGCGCAGAGGGTTATGAGGTTGTTGCCATCAACGATCTGACCAAGCCCTCCATGCTCGCAAATCTGCTCAAGTATGACACCGCTCAGGGCGGTTACTGCGGCAAGATCGGTGAGAATCTGCACACCGTATCTGCTGACGACGAGGCTGGCACCATCACGGTTGAC
>CACZPI010000160.1 GCA_902783005.1 uncultured Ruminococcus sp.
CCCCTCCCCCTGCCCCCTCCCCGCACGCGGGGAGGGGGTTTTAGGTGTGGGGGCTTCGCCCCCACACCCCCCGAAAAAGTGTCAAAGACACTTTTTCGACAGTCTGAATTTTTGAAATTTTCAAAAAAGTTTATTTGGGAAAGAAACATCACAAATCCGCCCCTCCCCGGTGCGGGAAGGGGACAGGATGATTCAGGTCATTTGTTTGTCAGCAAAGCTCCTTGCGCCGGAATACCGCCGAAGCAATGCAGAACGAAACCACAAATGCTGCCGCAGCCGATCCGAGCAGCACTGCCGCGCCCCGCAGCTCCAGAATATCGGACTCTGTCACGGTCAGCACAATCGAGATCAGTCCGCCGAGCAGACCGCCCATGAGAATGGAGGCGATCGTATAGGCCGTCTTGTCCTTGTTGCAGAAGATCGTCCAGATCAGGATGCTGGCCGACGGGAACAGCAGCCCGATGCCGGCACCGCCGAGCATCATGGAGATTTCCTCCGTGCCGAAGGCTCTGCCGGAGACCAGGCAGCACAGCAGCAGAAGCAGCAAAGTGTATACCGCCATGATCCCTTCGCCTGCCAGTGCCAGCAGATATTTCTCATTGAGATACTGCTGCCGGGTGACGGGCAGCGTGCCGAAGGTGGAGAAAAAGCGCGCCTGTTTGTCATTGGCCAGTACCATATGCGGCAGCATGGAGCCGTACAGGAACAGGAGGGGCATAAATCCGTAGCTCTGGCTTTTGAGATTCTGAATCAGCCCCGTGACACTGAAAAACACGATCAGAAACGCGATCAGCTTGCCCTGCTGCGAGAGGAAGAGCAGATCCTTGCGGAGAATTCCTTTCATTATAAGTCACCTCTTACATATTTTCATACTGTTCGTGCCACCGCAGCGAAAGCCGCCACGAAATGACGCACAGCCCTGCGGAAATCAGGAAAATGCACAGACAGGTCAGAAGACCAAAGGGAATGTGGAACGGTGCATCCGGATCCCCGATGTCCATAAAGCACGCCGTCAGCATGAGCAGCGCCGGCGGGATCAGTACGGGGAAGATAAACAGCCTGCCTGCTTCCTGTCCGCCGAGCCGGCAGATCATCGGCACCAGAATCACCGTCATCCAGAGCGATGCGCCCAGCCCGAGCAGAAGCCCTGCAAGCAGCTCCGACAGGGTACCGGTCTGTGACAGAAGCATGCCCGGAAAGCTCAGGATCAGCTCCAGCACTGCCGCCGCGCTGCCGGTGAACAGGGCGAAGATGTACACGGCGCCGATCTGCTGCCGCTTTGTGATCGGGAAGGTCAGAGCCATCCGGTTCCATCCCTCTCCGGAATCCTGCAGCATGATCGACCCGGGCAGAATGCCGAATATGATCGACGGTGCCTGCATCATCAGCGGATGGAAGATCCGCAGTCCGTACATCATCAGGAAATGTGCGCCGGAAAAGATCAGCGCAAAGATCAGCATGAACGGCAGGCTTTTGATGGAGCCGTAAGCGTATCGCCGCAGCAGTCCTTTCATCACGCATCCCCCTTTACCATGAAGACGAACAGCTCTTCGAGTGTCGGTGTGATAACCTGCATTTCTTTGGGAACGGCATTGCGGCGGATGAGAAGCTGTGTGCCGAACTGGGAACGCTTCATGCCGAGGATCGCCTCATGATCGAAGCTCCCGGCTTCCTCCTCGCTGCAGCGGGCAATGCAGTATTCCTCAAGCAGTCTGTCCTTTTCGGCGGACAGCAGTACCTTGCCCTCATGCAGGAAGGTGATGTAATCGCAGATCTTTTCCAGATCGCTGACGATGTGGGAGGAGATCAGGACGGCATGCTGCTCGTCGCGGGTGAAATCGTAGAAGAGATCCGTGATCTCATCGCGCACCAGCGGATCCAGGCCGTTTGTCGCCTCATCCAGAATGAGGAGCTTTGCTTCATGGGACAGCGCTGCGGCAATGCCCAGCTTCATCTTCATGCCGCGGGAGAGCTCCTTGAATTTCTTGTCTGCCGGAACGGAGAATTTCCGGAGATAGTCATAGAACTGATCCTCATGCCAGCGCGTGAAGATGCCGTCCATGACACGGCTGATCTCCTTTGCCCGGAATCCCTCCGGAATGCCGACCTCATCGAGAACGGCGCCGATCTCATCCTTGGCCAGCACCAGCTCGGATTCCGAAGCGGTGTCATGGCCAAGCAAAGTGATGCTGCCGCTGCCCTGGCGGATCATGCCCAGCATGGTACGGATGAGTGTGGATTTGCCTGCGCCGTTTTCACCGACCAGTCCCATCACACAGCCGCCCGGCAGTGTGAGCGATACATGATCGAGTGCAAAGTTCTTGTAGCTCTTGCAGACGTCCTTGATTTCGATGGCATTCATGATGCATCCTCCTCATTCAGATAATTGTACATGTCCAGAAGATCCTTGCCCGTCAGCCCGCAGACCGCGGCAAGCCGGGAGATCTCCTCAAGCAGCTCCTCAATGCGCCGGAGATTGGCCTCGCGCACAAGCTCCATATTCTTCGCCGCCACAAAGCTGCCCTTGGCCGCGACGGTGTAGATGAAGCCCTCACGCTCCAGCTCTTCATAGGCCCGCTTGGTGGTGACCACGCTGATGCGCAGATCCTTCGCCAGGGCACGGATGGAAGGGAGGGGATCATCCTCCCGGAGCGTACCGGAAACGATCAGATCCTTGATCTGGGTATAGATCTGGTCGTAAATGGGTGCGCCGGATTTGTTGTCAATGATGATTTGCATGCGATCACCTCTGTTAGACTCTGTGTGCTTACTGTTCTCTCTGAATTTACTGTATAGGTATAGTATACACAGTATGAGCAGAAAAGTCAATGCCCTGCGGCAAGAATCGGCAGAGCATCCAAAAATATGGAAAACATTTCCGGGAAATTGTAAAAACTGCTTGAAATTGATCCCGGAATCGTGTATAATAAAGATACAATCTTGCAGAACAGGAGGCAATGCAATGCTGTACACACTCAAGAATCCGGATATGACGATCAAAATTGATACCCACGGGGCAGAGCTGCATTCGATCAACCGCGGCGGGCTGGAATATCTCTGGCAGGCGGGGGAGCCATGGAAGCGCCATGCACCGATCCTGTTTCCGTTCATCTGTTCGACGGGAACGGGGAGCTACCGTGCCGGCGGGGCAGAATACCGGATGAAATCCAATCACGGATTTGCGCGGGATATGGAATTCTCGGTGAACTGGGAGAAGGAGGACGGGATCTCCATGAGCCTGGAATCCGATGAGAGCACGCTCGCGCAGTACCCGTATCCGTTCCGCCTGACGGTGGAATACACGCTTCTGAAGGATGGCGTGCGCGTTCTGCACCGGGTCGTGAATACGGGTGAGACCTCGATGTATTTTTATCTGGGAGGCCATCCGGCATTCCGGTGTCCGCTGCTGCCGGAGGAACGCTTTGAGGATTATGTGGTGGAATACGAAAAGCCGGAGCATGTTACCCGCGATGTGAACGGCACGCCGGAGACGGTTCTGGACAACGGCACCATTCTGCCGGTCACGCGGGAGCTGTTTGATTATGATTCGCTGGTGCTGCCGCAGCCGCATTCGGATACGGTGACGCTGCGTTCGCGGCATTCCGAGCATGCGGTGACGGTGGAATTCCCGGATGCGAAGTGCATTACGGTCTGGTCACCGACGGCGGATGACCGGGCAGAATTCGTCTGCCTGGAGCCGTGGACGGATGTGCCGGTGTATTTTGACGACGCCTTCCCGGATATTGAGAAGAAGCCCCATGCCGTCCGGCTGGTCGGCGGGGAGAGCTATGCGTATGGGTATGTGATCCGGGTAAAATGAAAAAATGCGCAGAGGACAGCGGGTTCATGCCGCTGTCCTCTGCGCTTGTCAAAAAAGTCTGTTTTGTGGAGGGCGTACTGCTGATCCGCCCCTCCCCCTGCCCCCTCCCCGCACGCGGGGAGGGGGTTTTTAGGTGTGGGGGCTGCGCCCCCACACCCCCTGAAAAAGTGTCACAGACACTTTTTCGACAGCCTGGGCTCCGGAGTTTTCCGGAGCCTTCTTGTGTATCATGCTTCAATCCATCCGCAGAGAAATTCCCTTGCCTCCACCAGTGAGGGGAAGGTCTTCCACGACAGGGCATCGGATTCCACGCCCGGCGGTACCAGATCCGGGATCTGGATGGGGTACATCCCCGCCCGGTAGGCCGAACGCAGACCG
>CACZPI010000161.1 GCA_902783005.1 uncultured Ruminococcus sp.
CAATGACATCCGCAAGGATGTTTTCCGCCGCATCATGCATTTTTCCTTTGCACAGACGGATGATTTTTCCGTCGGCTCGCTGATTACCCGCACCACCTCGGATGTGACGCAGGTGCAGAGCATGGTCTCCCAGATGATCCGCGGCTTTGTGCGCTGCGGCATGTTCTTCATCGCAGGCAGCGCGGCGCTCCTGACACTGGCGGTCGATTTCGGCACGGTCATTGCGGTCGCGCTGCCGCTGATCCTCGTGGAGATCGCCTTTGTCCTGTGGAAATCGAATCCGCTCTTTCTCCTCCTGCAAAAACGCATGGACACCATGAACACCGTCATTCAGGAGAATGTCGCCTCTGCCCGCGTCGTCAAGGCGTATGTGCAGGAGGACAAGGAGATCCGGCGCTTCGGCGCGTCGAATCAGGCATTGGCAGACACCCAGCTCAGGGTGCTGATTCTGCTGTCCTGGATGCGTCCGGTCATGAATATCGTGCTGAATCTGGCAACGGTGGCGGTCATTTACATCGGCTCGCTGCGTGTGCAGGACGGCAGCATTTTGCCGGGTACCGTCATGGCAGCGATCACCTATCTGTCGCAGATTCTCAATGGCATGATGATGCTGGCGATGATCTTCCAGAATGTCACCCGCGGCCTGACCTCCTCGAAGCGTCTGCGCGAGGTGCTCGATTCCGCAAGCGACATCGCAGACGGCACCGGTCAGCCCCCGCAGGCAAGGGGCGAGATCGCCTTTGAAGGCGTGTCCTTCTGCTACCCGGATTCGGAAACGCCGGTGCTGCATGACATTACGCTGCATGTAGCGCCCGGGGAGACGCTTGCCGTGATCGGCGCGACCGGCTGCGGCAAAAGCTCACTCGTCAATCTCATTCCGCGCTTCTATGATGTGACGGCGGGGCGCGTGTGCGTGGACGGCATGGATGTCCGGGAATACCCGGTCGCCGCGCTGCGGGAACGCATTGCGGTGGTGCTCCAGAAAAGCGAGCTGTTCACCCGCACCATCCGCGAGAATATCGCTGTCGGCTGCCCGGATGCGACGGATGCAGAGATTTCCGCGGCTGCGCGTGCGGCACAGGCAGAGGCATTCATTTTGCAGCAGCCCGAGGGCTATCAGACACCCGTGGCAGAATCCGGCATGTCCCTCTCCGGCGGCCAGCGGCAGCGAATCGCCGTGGCGCGTGCCCTGGTCAAGCCGGCATCCGTGCTGATCCTGGATGATGCGACCAGTGCGCTCGATTTCCGGACGGAGGCGGCATTGCAGGAGGCGCTGCGGACGCAGTACGCGGACATGACGAAGATCATCATTGCCCAGCGCATTTCGTCGGTGCGCCGCGCCGACCGCATTGCGGTGATCGACTCCGGCACGGTGATCGACTGCGGCACCCATGAGGAGCTGCAGGGCAGATGCGGCGTGTACCAGGAGATCTGCCGCTCCCAGCTCAAGGAGGAGGATGCATAATGGCACATGAGAATACTTCCGCCGCGCCCTCCCTTGGCAGACGCGGCCCCGGCAGGATGGGCGCACCGGTGGAAAAGCCGAAGGATGCTTCCGCGGCGCTGCGGCGGATGGCGGCGTATTTCCGGCCGGAGCTGCGCTCGGTGCTGCTGCTCGGCGGCATCGTGCTGGCAGGCGTTGTCTGCTCGGTGCTTGCCCCCTCCTTCCAGAGTGATGCGATTGATGCGATCGTTTCGGGGCAGTACGGCAGCCTGCCGCAGATCCTCGGCATCATGCTGGCATTCTATGTGATCCACGGGCTGGTGACGCTGCTCCAGGGGTATGTAAGCGCCTCCCTTTCGCAGCGGATCGTGAGCCGGCTGCGCGGGGAGCTGTTTGACCGGATCGTGCATCTGCCGGTCTCGTATATCGACACACATTCCCACGGCGACCTGATCTCCCGCATGACGAATGATGCCGACAACATCGGCAACATCATTTCCCAGTCGCTTACCTCGCTCTTTTCGGGCGTGCTGACGCTGATCGGCACGCTGGTCATGATGCTGCATTATTCCGTCCCCCTCGGGCTTTTGTCCTGCTCGACGGTGGTGCTCACGGTGCTGGTGACCTCCTTCATGTCCAGGCATATGCGGCGCTTCTTCCTGAAACGCCAGGAGCTGCTCGGCGCCCTCAACGGCACCGTCGAGGAAATGGTCGGCGGCTGCCGGACGGTAACGGCCTACAATATGCAGGAGCGCGTGATCGGGGATTTCACGGAGACCGCCGACCGGCTGACAAAAACGGGCATCATTGCGGAGATCATCGGCAACTGCATGGGCCCGGTCATGAATACCCTGAGCAATATCTCCTTCGTGATCGTTTCGGTATTTGGTGCATGGTTTGCCTTGAAGGGCTACATCACGGTGGGCGTGATCTCGGCATTCATCATCTATTCCAAGCAGTTCTCCCGCCCGGTCAATGAGCTTGCACAGCTCTACGGGCAGATCCAGACGGCCATTGCGGGTGCGGAGCGGGTATTCTCCGTTCTGGATACGCCGCCGGAGGATTTCGCGGGCGAGGATGCCGGCGAGGTGCAGGGGATCATCGAATTCCGGAACGTGAATTTCTCCTATGTGCCGGGAAAACCCGTGATCCGGGATTTCTCGCTGCACATCGGCTCCGGGAAGAAGATCGCGCTGGTCGGCTCGACCGGCTCGGGCAAGACGACCGTCATCAATCTGCTCATGCGCTTCTATGACATCGACAGCGGCGAGATTTTGCTTGACGGCCGGAATATCCGGGAGCTGTCCCTCGATACCCTGCGTGACAGCATCGGCATCGTGCTCCAGGACACGAAGCTCTTCACCGACACCGTCCGCGGGAATCTTGCCTACGCCGTGGAGAACCCGACGCAGGAGCAATTGACGCAGGCAGCGCGGTTCAGCTATTGCGAGCGTGTCATCCGCCGGCTGCCGGAGGGGTATGACACGGTCATCACGCAGTCGGCGCTCTCGCAGGGCGAGCAGCAGCTTCTGGCGATCGGACGGGCATTCCTGTCGTATCCGCGGATCCTGATTCTCGACGAAGCGACCTCCTCGGTCGATACCCGCACGGAGCAGCGCATCCAGCAGGCCATGAACAAGCTGATGCGCGACCGGACAAGCCTCATTATTGCACACCGGCTCTCGACCATCCGCGATGCCGACCAGATCATTGTCATGGATCAGGGCAGCATCGTGGAAAGCGGCACCCATACGCAGCTGCTTGCGGCGAAGGGGAAATATTATGACCTGTATATGACGCAGTTTGCAGGAAATTCGATCTGACAGGCGCCGGGAAGGGCATTCACGGAAGGACTTGCAATTTCACAGACATTGTGTTATAATAGAGGATATGGAAAATCTTCCCGAAAGGATGTTATATCTATGGCAAAAAAGAACCAGAACCCGGACGGCAGACCCTTTGAGATCCCGCGTCCGGTATTCCCGAAGCGTGCCGTCGTTACCGCCGGCATGCCCTACGGCAATAAGGAGCTGCATTTCGGCCATGTCGGCGGCATGCTTGTCTTTGCCGATACCTATGCACGCTTCCTGCGCGACCGCATCGGCAAGGAGAATGTCATTTTCGTTTCCGGCACCGACTGCTACGGCTCTCCCATCGCAGAGGGCTGGCGCAAGAAGGTCGAAGCCGGCGAATTCTCCGGCTCCCTGACCGATTTTGTACAGTCCAACCACGACAAGCAGCAGGCAACGCTCGATGCCTACGGGATCCGCCCGAATCTGTTTGCCGCCTCCGGTCTTGGCCGTTCCAGGGAGATCCATGCGGAGGTGACCGACTGGTTCATCCGTTCCCTGTATGAGAAAGGCCAGCTCGAACGCATTACGACGATGCAGTTCTTTGACGAGAAGGCAGGCGTCTTCCTCAACGGCCGCCAGGTCATCGGCAAATGCCCGGTGGAGGGCTGCGCTTCGGAGAAGGGCTATGCGGATGAATGCGACCTCGGCCACCAGTACATGCCGGAGAATCTGCTCAATCCGGTGTCCACGCTGACGGGCGAGACCCCGACGATGAAGCCGGTCACCAACTGGTATTTCAAGCTGCGCGATTACGAGCAGCTCATGAAGGACTGGGTCGAGGAACTGAAAAAGCGCAAGGATGTGCGTCCGGTGGTCTGGAAGACGATCGACGAATTCCTCAAGCCCCCGGTGATCTATGTCAAGCGCGAATATGAGGAGACCTACCGCACGCTCCGTGAGCAGATGCCTGCACACGAATACATCGAGGAGCCGAAGAAGCCGAGCTTCACGATCCAGTTTGAGAAGCTCTCCGACTGCGATGCGGCCTGCAAGGTGCTGACGGAAAACGGCATCCGCTACCGTACCGGCAAGACGCTGGTACCGTTCCGCCTGACCGGCAATATCGAATGGGGCGTACCCGCCCCGCAGCTTGAGGATGAGGAAAAGCTGACGGTCTGGGTATGGCCGGAATCTCTCTGGGCACCGATCTCCTTCACGCAGACCTACCTCGAATCCGAGGGACGCGACCGCGGGGAATGGAAGGATTACTGGTGCAGCAAGGAAGCGGGCGTATACCAGTTCATCGGTCAGGACAATATCTATTTCTACGGCATTGCCGAGCCTGCCATGTGGATGGCGCAGCAGGCTGCCGCAGAGAAGACCGCCGATGTACCGGACGGCGAGCTGCAGCTCCCGGTCATTGTGGCAAACCACCACATTCTCTTCCTGGACAAGAAGGCATCGAGCTCCGGCGCAGTCAAGCCGCCGATGGCAGACGATCTGCTGAACCATTACACCCCCGAGCAGCTTCGTATGCACTGGCTGGGTCTGGGACTGGGACAGCGTTCCGTCAGCTTCATGCCGAAGGTCTACAATCCCGAAGCGATGCAGACCGACGAAGCCGATCCGGTTGTTAAGGACGGCCTGCTGCTGTCGAATGTATACAACCGCATGATCCGCACGGCATTCTACACGACGCAGAAGGCATTTGACGGCATTCTGCCGGATGCTGCACCGGAGGAGAATATCCTTGCGGATGCGAAGAAGGCAGTGCTGGAATATGAGCGCCACATGAGCAGGTTTGCATTCCACCAGTGTACCTATGTGCTTGACAGCTATATCCGCAGCGGATCGAAGTACATGTCCCGCGCTGTCAAGCCCGACGAGCAGAGCCCGGAGGAGCTGGCACAGGCATTGGCGAATCTCTTCCACATCATCCGCACGGCAGGCATTCTCCTGCATCCGCTCGCGCCCTTCGGCACGGAGAAGCTGCGGGAATA
>CACZPI010000162.1 GCA_902783005.1 uncultured Ruminococcus sp.
AAGCTCCACCTCTCGACAGAAGAAGCTGTCCTCTCCATACGCTTCATACTCCCGTTTGAGCCGGTACATCATTTCCATAAAGCTCTGCTCGACCGCCAGCTTGCACAGATAAGCCCGCTCCGTCCCCGGAATCCGGTGCAGATTCTCTGTTTTCAAAACAGGGTACTGAAACGCATATTCACACCCCTGTTCCGTTTTCGGATACCCCGTCGCCATCGCACGGTAGGAAATACGTTTCAGAGGACTGCCGTCGGGGAGTGTCAGATTGGTGAACGGGCAAGTTTCTCTGCCATTCGTTTTCATATACGATTTCCTCTGCGCTGATTTTTCCAGCCTCTCCTGCACACGGCTCAGAAGCTCTGGTCCAATGATCGCAGGGTGGTGATTTTCAATGAAATACTGCGGCTGTACCGTCTGATTTCTGACTTGCTTATGTGTCAGAAAGTCCACAGTTGCCGTCTTTTGCATCAGCAAATGTCCGGCATAGATTTCATTTCTCAGCACACGCAGCACACCGCTTGACCGCCAGATGCTCGTGCCAGAGGGCTGGTCGGTCAACGATCACGGCATTACCCATTTAGAGATAATGTTCGGCGAACCGCGCCCTGTTCCGATCTCAGCTGAGCTGCTGTTTGTCAGCGCAAAGCTTGTCAATGTTGATGACGGCACGGAAAAGCTGGAAATCACTTTCCGCCGAAACGGGAGGTACAAGAAACTGATCGCACCAAGAGCAGATATGCTCAATAAAAATGCTGTTATCAAGTACGCCGATGACGGCATTCCGGTGTCCTCCAATAACGCCGGAAAGCTAACGCATTTCATCTACGAATTTGAAGCGGTCAACAGCAAGGCGATCCCGATTCGCCGCTCGATCCGCCGTGCCGGCTGGATCGGTAACGAGTTCTATCCTTACAGCCTGAAAAATGGTATTGCCGCCCAGACAGATGGCAGTGAAACAGAGCGTATCCTTGCGGCGTTGGAATCATCCGGCTCAGAGGAAGCATGGATGTCGTTTGCTGAGACCCTGCGCACGATGCCGTTTGCAAGAGCCTTGCTTGCGGCAAGCTTCGTTTCTCCGCTGCTTGAGAAGCTCCAGCACCGTGTCATTTATTTTCACATCTGGTACAGCAGCAAGTCTGGCAAAACTGCTGCTTTGAAGTTTGCAATCTCCGTCTGGGGCGCCCCGAAGGTGTTGGTCAGCAAATATTTCTCCACAATCGTGGGCATGGAGCGATGGGCGGGTACTTTGAAGCATCTGCCCTACGCAATGGACGAGCTTCAAACACTGAACCAGAAAAAGCTGTCTGTCAATGATATCGTGTATACCCTCGGCAACGGCTCCGGCAAAACCAGAGGACGTATCGGCAGCGGACTGCAAAAGGTTGAAACATGGCGTATTTGCATCCTCTCTACAGGAGAACAGCCGATGGCGACCGACAGCTCTATGGACGGCGTGAATACCAGACTCATGGAGATCTATGCTGCTCCGCTGACGACTGCAAACGACATCATATCTTCTTCAGATACTGCTGTGAAGAATTATGAAGATGACAACGGTATCAGTTCAGCAGATGCAATGATTGTAACGGACGGTGTGGACACATTCGCACAGCAGCTTCACCA
Source organism: uncultured Ruminococcus sp. (assembly GCA_902783005.1). Taxonomy (GTDB): domain Bacteria; phylum Bacillota; class Clostridia; order Oscillospirales; family Ruminococcaceae; genus UBA3855. Next base: position 1,624 of record CACZPI010000162.1, read on the forward strand.
GGTCAGCGAGGAAAACTATGGCTTTGCAGGCGAGAAGTTTATTCGTTTTGTAGTGGGTAAGCTTGAGAATGGTGAAGATGGTGGGTGCAATCCGATCAAGGCTGACTATAAGCGTATCAGGGCAGAGTTCAACAGCTCCAACATTCACACAGATGATATTGCGGTGCTTGCTTTGGCTGACTACTACGCATCTATTGCCGTTTTTGATATAGAGGAGCCTGTCGCTTTCGAGGAAGCCATCATGCTTGGTAATCAGCTGCTTGGTAACCTCGAAGCGAACAAACCACAGGATTTCACTGAATCTGCATGGCAGTTCGTTTGCGGTTGGGTGAGCAGTAATAGAGCGCAGTTTGTCACAGGCAAGGAAGGATTCGCTGTTTCCACTGCGCTTGGTAAGATTGAGGACAAACGGGTATTTGTCATCGTGAGGGAACTGAATGATGCACTCGAAAACGCAGGGTACTCAGTAAGAAAATGTATCAAAGGTTTTCAGGAACACAGATATATTGAAAGTTTCCCCAATGCGGACGGTATCATGCGCTCACAAACTGGCAGACGAATCCAGGGCATCTACACCAAAGTATATGCGCTTAATCTGGAGATCGAGGAGAAAAAGGATTCAGAGGCTGCTCTGTGCGAAGAGGACGATTGATTTTCCCCAGCGCAGCTTGCGATCATACCAACTTTTTAAGGGTGATGCCGTAGCTGATACCACTTGCCGAGACTTTTGAATGCCCATAATTTCACCGACTGGTTTCGCCCTTTGAGACATGGTAAAAGCGTATTTGCATGGGATAAAGATATGGAATATAGCAATCAGAGCACTGTAGATAAGCCGAAATTAGCATATTCAAACAGCAAAGGCTCTTGTCTATGGTGGATGTCGGTAGAAGTCCGTTATTACACAGGCGAAACCATGATACCACTTTTTGAGGATATATATACCCTCTTATTTTATACTCTAATTTTAAGAGGGTAGAAAAATATTGTTCCGTATATGTATTATATATTTTTCTAAAAGTGGTTTCAGTATATATTCTTATATGCATTATATAGATATAGAAATGCTATAAGTTTATTATGATATAGGCTGATAAAGGAATGAGAAACCGCAGTATTACTAAGCTTTTCATGTCCGGCAAAATAACTGTCATATCAAACTGTGAAAACAGAAAGGCCCCCTCTGTTACTGACACCACTGCATGTGTAGGATGGTTTCCGCCGGGTTCGCCCACTGGTGTCACGAGCGTTTCAGGCGGGGGGGGGTATGCATACGGACAGTTTGCCGCACTTGTCACATACAAGTATAGCACGTTTGGGCCTCCGGGGGGCGGGTCAAAATCTCTGCGAGTTTTGCAGCACAAGACTGTCGGCCCCTCTCGTGTGAAAAAACGCGAATTTGCAGGGCCCCCGGTCAGTCGGGACCCTGACGGTAATTAAAATATGAATCGCACAGAAAAACGGAAGTGCTGATTTATCGTGTTTTTCCATAGGCTGTCGTCAGTTTTGTCGGCAGCGGTGTACATACGGCGTTTCGTCACAAATCGCATCGTAAAACGGCGATCATTCACGCAAAAAGATGTGAAAACAGCTTGTTTTTATCATTTTACCACATTTTGATGATGCGGTCTTGGCTAAGCCATATGGATTCTAAAAACGAATAATATCAACAATGATCGACTTGAAATTTCGTCTGAAATATGCTGAAAATCAAGCTGAAATACGCTTGACTTATTCACAGAGACGATTTAATATAGTGATGCGAAAAGGGCGTGAAACCGAGAATTTCACGCTCATACATATATCGCAGGAGAGGTGATACCATGAAGAAATTCAAACTGAAAGTCATGGATCGCAGAGAGGTTGCCAGACGGCTCGAACAGCTCTTAGGCATCTGTGCAAAGTTTATGAGCGGACAAGGTTTTCGTTATCAGATCGGAGCCTATACGGTCACGAGAGACAGTATTCTGATTGCTCCGGATGATGCGATTGAGGATATTTTGCAGACGCTTGTAAATGAAAATTTGATCGAGCGTTTACAGGAAGAACCTATAGAGGAGTCGGTTCCTGAGTTAAAAGCAGCGCCGACAGAACCAGAGCCCGAACCGGAAGAATTTGTCACTTTAGAGGGAGATCATCCAAAGCCTGCGGCTGACACTGAGCCTGTACTGACGCTCTCTATGGTTGACCATAATGGTTTAACGCTGCGCAATCTTGTGCATCTCTTTAACACGCGAGCAAGTCTGATCGGAAAAGCGACAGGCGCACATTTTTATGTGTCAGATGCGATTATTGAAGCATTGAAGGGCGATACCTGCACCTACTCTATGGGGAATTTTCTCAAAGTAATCAATGAGAACAGCAACGGGCTTTGCGGCATTTCCTTTACTGATGACAGTATTCTCATTACAGCACTGCCGGAGAATACCGATCAGGAGCATATGAGCGCATTTCGAGATCTCATCACTTTGATGAATCGTTCAGCCATTAAGCATAAGCGTATTTTGGCAAAGAAGATCAATGAGGACAATGAAAAATTTGCGATGCGCATCTGGCTTGACGGCATCGGTCTGAAAGGCGTCGATCACAAGCAGAGCCGCAAACTTCTGATGAAGCCCCTGCACGGTATCGCCGCCTTCAAAACACAGGAACAGCTCGATATTGCTGTTGCAAAATACAGAAAGGAGCGAATGCGTGCATGAAAACGATCATGCCATTGCAAGATAATA
>CACZPI010000163.1 GCA_902783005.1 uncultured Ruminococcus sp.
ACCGGCATCTTGAACAGCTTGGAATGCAGCCCCTCATTGACCAGCTCATGCAGGGACTTCCCGAAAATATTCGACTCCCAGATCCTTGCCGGATCCTCCTCGAAGCCCTGCAGCAGATACATCACCAATTCCTCGCTCTGCTTTTCTGAGCCGACGATCGGGCTGACCGTGGTGGTAATGCCGGCCTTCATCAGATGGATCGACGGCGCCGAAGCCTTCAGGCGCACACCGTACTTCCCGCCCTGCCGGATGATCTCCGGCTCCTCGAGATGCAGCTCCTCCATTGTCGGCATCACAATGCCGTACCCGGTCGCCTCCACCTCCCGCAGCGCGGGCTCGAGTCGGGCATACTGCCGCTTCACCTCGCAGAGCCCGCGCAGAATGTCGAGCAGGCTGCCCTCATCCCGGATCTCCAGCCCCGTAGCCTCCGACAGAATGCGGAAGAAGAGCGTCGGATCAAGCGTCACCCCGATGGTCACCGTTCCGGAGCCAAGGTCGATTTCGGATGATGCCGCCCGCTGCACATACCGGCACGCACAGATCGGCTCGGCAAGCCCGGCCGCATCCCGCACCGTCCGCAGCCCCGCCGCCGCCTCCCGGATCGCCCCGAAGACTTCCTGCTTGACAGGATGCGTTTTTTCAAGCGACGAGATCCACCCCGGCATGGCAAAGCGCACTTCCCGGATCGGGAATGCATACAGCAGCGCCGTGAGAATGTCCCGGATGTCCGGCTCCGTCAATTGCGTGCAGCTTACCGGGAGAACAGAGGTTCCGTATTTGCCGGAAAGCTCCTCTGCAAGGGCACGCGCTTCGGGGGTGTCGGGATCGGTGCAGTTGAGCAGCACGACGAAGGGCTTGCCAAGCTCCTGCAATTCCCGGATGACGCGCTCCTCACATTCGGCATATTCCTCGCGGGGAATGTCCGAAATGCTTCCGTCCGTCGTCACGACCAGCCCGATGGTGGCATGCTCGGTAATGACCTTCTGCGTGCCGATTTCCGCCGCCATATTGAAGGGGATCTCCTCGTCAAACCACGGCGTCATGACCATGCGCGGCAGCTCGTTTTCGATGTAGCCGAGGGAGCTTGGCACAATGTACCCCACGCAGTCGATCATCCTTGCCCGGAACTGTGCGCCGTCGGCAAGCTGCACCGGCACAGCCTCCTCCGGAATGAATTTCGGCTCGGTCGTCATGATCGTCTTACCCGCCGCCGACTGGGGCAGCTCATCGACAGCGCGTTCCTTCTTGTAGCTGCTGTCAATATTCGGAATGACAAGCGTTTCCATGAAGCGCTTGATGAGGGTCGATTTGCCCGTGCGGACAGGGCCGACCACACCGATGTAAATATCCCCGCCCGTCCGCAGGGCAATGTCCGTATAAATATCTTGCATTTCCTACCTCCTATCCCACGATCGGAATGAGCAGCATGGCATCCTCCGGCAGCACATCGCCGGCAAGATCATTCTCGTCAAGAATGGCATCCACACTCGTCCGGCATCGCTTGGCAATGTCCCATACCGGCTCACCCGCCCTGCCGAAATACAGCAGCAATGCATAATCCCGCGGCTGTGCCTCTCCGTCCGGCAGCGTAATTTCCGCGACCGCCTCCGTCCGGGTGCAGTGCGTGACCGTGCCTTCCATCCGAAGCTCCGCCTTGACCGTGACCTCGCAGGCACCGGTCAATGTGTAAGCGCAGTTTTCTGCCGTCACACTGACCTGCATCAGATCCTCCCCGGTGAGCTGCGGCATCGGAATGCGGTGCTCGAACGGTTCTTCCTTTTCGAGCAGCCGGGGCATGCCGGAGCTTTCGCGCACCAGCACATTGCAGCAGAGCATCCCGCTCAGCACAAGCTCGCCGGGCTCCGCGGCAGTCGTCAGATTGCGCACCTCACACCAGGCATCGTACACGCAGTCGAGCTCGCCGTCCGTGCAGGTCAGCTTGGCACCGGAGACAGCCGTTTCCGAAAACGGCTCCGGCAGGGAAGCCGTGACCAGCGAAACGGTTTTCAGCTCGCAGGCACCCTCCGTCGAGAAGGCATCCGCGACCAGCTCGCCCGATGCCATGTGTACCGAGGTGCAGACGGCATTCAGCTCTGCTTCACAGCGAAGCATCCGCACCTCCCCGGCAGCATCCGTCATGGATTTGAGATCGCAGGCGGCGACCGTGCAGCTGACCCGGACGGGATCCTCCTCGGCAAGTCCCTCCGGTTCGAGAAGCTGGCTGAACGGGATCCGGAATTGCATGGGCTCCAGGCTGCCGTCCCCGTCCTTTTCGCAGGCATACAGAATCTGAAGCTGCAAGCTGCCGTTGACCATGAGCTTGCCGGAAACGCGCTTTTGCATCAGATCCACAGCGCGGGCATCGCAGCGGACGACATGCAGCACCGGCGGCTTTGCGGCGCCAAGCTCGAGCTCCTCGGAAAGGAGAATGCTTTTGGAGGTCCGGATCGTCCGTTCCGGGTACTGCACCGGAATGCGCCGGAGCTGCAAGCCGGAGCCAGCGGCATCGGAAAGTGCCTCCTGCATCCGCACACCGGAAGGCCGGATTCGGATCGTGACTGCCCCGCGCACATCGAGGCGGCGCCGGGAGACGGCACGGCAATTGACGTAATCGGCAGCCGGGAGGATTTCCGCCGTCAGCTCTTCCCCCGCAGGAAGCTCTGCCGTCCGCGGAAAGCGAAGGGTCTGCGTCACGCATTGCAGCACATGGGAATCCTCGCTGCAATAGAGAATGCGCACCTCGCAGCACAGCTCATAGGAAAGCCGGCCGCTGCTGATGCTCTGGCTTGTGACGGAGGGCGTCACGAAGCATTTGACCAGCTTGCAGACATCCGGATAATAGTCCGGCAGCACATAGTCGAGCTCCACGCCCTGCTCCTGCAAAATGCTGCCCATCGGTTCGGCGGCGGTAATGACCGCACGGGTGGTATTCAGTTCCATTTGTCTACCTCCTTGATTTGCGTTGGTAGACTATATGCGCCGGGGTGCCTGCATAGAACAAGAAATAAAAAGAGGGCGCCCTGCAGGAGAGGACGCCCCCGACCGGATTGCGGAGCAATTCGGTTCAGATCGTGGTATTGTTCAGAGAGGCAGGTGCTGACAGCACGTATCACCGCTCGGCAAGCGGCGTGTAAGCCCGCGGATCATCAATGGCCTTGTAGGCAGGGCGGATGATCTTGTTGGAATTGATCAGTTCCTCGATCCGGTGTGCCGACCAGCCGGCGATACGCGCGATCGCAAAGAGCGGGGTGTACAGCTCCTGCGGCAGACCGAGCATCCGGTATACGAATCCGGAATAGAAATCGACATTCGCACAAACGCCCTTGTAGATGCGGCGCTCCTGCGAAATGACCTCGGCAGCCAGACGCTCTACGCGGTCATACAGCGCGAATTCCTTTTCGCGTCCCTTTTCGACTGACAGCTTCTGCACGAATCCCTTGAATACCCGCGCACGCGGATCGGAGATCGAATAGACCGCATGTCCCATGCCGTAGATCAGCCCGGAATGGTCGAAGCCTTCCTTGTGCAGCAGGCCGCGCAGATAATCGCGCAGCGCATCCTCATCCTCCCAGTCGGGGACATGTGCCATCAGATCGTCAAACATCTGGCATACCTTGATATTCGCGCCGCCGTGCTTCGGCCCCTTGAGCGAGCCGAGCGCCGCCGCAATGGCCGAATAGGTATCCGTGCCGGAGGAGGAAACGACATGCACCGTAAAGGTGGAATTGTTGCCGCCGCCGTGCTCGGCATGCAGAACCAGTGCCAGATCAAGCAGCTTGGCTTCGAGGGGGGTGAACTGTGAATCGGCGCGGAGCATATACAGGATATTCTCCGCCGTTGAGAGCCTGGGATTGGGCTGGTGAATGATAAGGCTCTCACCCGCCTTGAAATTGTAGGCCTGGTAGCCGTAGACTGAGATCAGCGGGAACAGGGCGATCAGCGACAGGCATTGCCGCAGGACATTCGGGATGGAAATGTCATTGGCAGCCTGGTCGTAGGAATACAGCGCCAGAACGCACTTGGCGAGGGTATTCATCATATTGTCGCTCGGCGCCTTCATGATGACGTCGCGGGTGAATACGCTCGGCAGGTAGCGCAGGTCAGCGAGGAGCTGAGAAAAGCTGGCAAGCTGCTCCTTGTCCGGGAGCTGCCCGAACAGCAGCAGATAGGTCGTCTCTTCAAAGCCGGGGCGGTCATCGGCCGCGAATCCCGCAACGAGATCCTCGACATCCACACCGCGGTAGTAGAGCTTGCCGTCGCAGGGAACGCTCTGCCCGTCCACCATCTTGGAAGCGCAGACATTGCCGATGTGAGTCAGTCCGGCGAGGACGCCCTTGCCGTTCAGGTCGCGCAGACCGCGCTTGACATCGTATCGGGTGTACAGCTCGGTGTCGATCGGGAATTCGCTGGTACACAGGGATGCGAGCGCTTCGATCTCAGGGGAATTTGCTTCGGAGTAATCATAGCGTGCCATGTTTCATCAGTTCCTTTCTTTATGTATCTGAAATATGCCGGTGCGATGCCGGACGGGTGCCGTCACAGAAATAAAATGGTAAAATCTGGCACCATCCGGCTGTGTCATATCAAAATGAACTATTTTATTATTATACCATAATTCCTGATCGTTGTCAACAAAAACGCACAAAAAGTTTTTCTAAATTTGTGAGTTTTACCCCTTTACAAATGTTTTGAAATGTGCTATAATATTATCTGTTGACGAGGTGTGGCTCAGTTTGGTAGAGCACTACGTTCGGGACGTAGGGGCCGCAGGTTCGAATCCTGTCACCTCGATCTTTATGATTCAAAACCAGATGCATGATTCGTGCATCTGGTTTTTTATTTATATTTTTATTTATTTCAGACAGAGCAAAGAACAAAAAACCACATACAGTGATACACTTTTGAGACAGACCGTGTTTATATATGTGAAGGCCTTCATGTTAAAAAGGAAAGGAGGGAGCCGAATGACGGAAGGAGAAATACGGTCACTGCTGTACCATGATCCGGAACGCGGGGAGCAAGCCCTTTTTGACACCTACTACAACTACGTCTACGCGATCATCTACCGTAGAATTTGCGGCATCGGTACGCATGAGGATGCAGAAGAATGTGTGATTGATGTCTTTCTGGAGGTGCTCAAGCACTTTGATTCGATCCGGGACGGATCGCTCCGTGCCTATATCGGGACTGTTGCCCGGAACAGGGCGAGCAATCTGTGCCGCTATGTGTCCGCAAAATCCCGCAGCACCGAGTCAATTGAGGAGATCGGTCAGGTGTATGCCTCCGAACAGGATGTGGAGGATGAAATTGAGCAGTCTGAGCTGACGGAGCGCCTGCTTTCCTGCATTGCTGCGCTCGGTGAGCCGGACGCTACCATCCTCATTCAGAAATTTTATTATGACCGCAATGCAAGGGAGATTGCTTCTGTGATCGGCAAAAATCCCGTATGGGTAAGAAACCGCTGTTCAAGGGCAATAAAGCGTCTGCGGAAGGCATTCGCAGATCTGCATGAAGGAGGAGATCATCATGCGTGAACAAGAAATCAAAAGGCTGCTGCATCAGGCTGATGACAGACAGCTCGAACAGATCGCTGTATATCCCGCAACAAATGATAAAACAAAAAAACAGCTCTATCGGGTACTCCGGATCCGAAGAACAGCGCCGGCGGGAGATGCTGTGACGAAAATCTTTCAGGCACAGGAGCCGGAGCGCATCGGATGGCATCGGTTTGTACTGGCAGTAGCAAGCATAACCGTCTGTGCAATGGCTGTGGCCGGCATTGTGACGGTTACCCGCATGACGCCGCCCGGGAACATGGAAGCATCTGTGAGGATTCCCGCAGATGCGGCGTATTCCCGTCAAGTCACGACAGAACCGCTGTCGATCCGACTGCCCGGCACGCTGTCAGAGCTGTTTGAGACTGCGGAGGGCTTTGGGGCATTTTGCTTTCCGGCAGACGGAAGCGCTGTCCATTTCGTTACATTTTCGCAGGATCTTTCTACCTGCAAAGATACGCCGCTGACGCTTCCTGTGCAGGAGGGCCTCGACGCTGCTGCGGGTGCGTATGTCTATTCTGACGGCAAGATCCTTGCACTGATAAATGACGGCGGCAGTTGGGGCATCTATACATGCAGCACAGACGGGAAACTGCTGCATCATGCCAAAGTATCCGGGTGCGAGGAGGTGCTTTCCGATTCTGTACCACAAACCGGACAGCTGTTTGTGGATGCGGGAACGGTCTATTATCTGCAAAACACCGGCACTCTGCTCACACTCGATCCGAAGGACGGTACGGCAGACATGCGGTATCAGGCAGAGGATACGAAATATGAAAGAGACATGGAGAAAAAGCTGTGCCGCGACCGTGACGGACAGGTACTTTTGAGCAGTACGGGCTATGTGTATCAAAAGCAGACGCTTCGCTGGAGGTATACCGGTTCTGTCTGTGCGTATGATCTGACGACCGGGGTTTGTGGGGAGATGATCCTGCAAAACTGGGATGATTACGGTGAGGAGGTGTCTTCCTACGCTGCCCCCGGATTTGGAAAGTATCGTATTCTCCTCCAAAATTGGCAGGGGATCGAGGGATTGAATGCTGCCGGCGAAGGGGACGGACTGATCGGCTGGGCAGAATCGGGAATCCCGGAGATGGAGGTCTATCCTGTAGACGGGGTGCATTTCTTTGGCAGTGTGCAGACCGGTGCGGAGACAGAATGCTACCTGCTGACGCGCATCCAGGCTTCCCAGTTGCAAGAGGTGACCAAGCTGACAGTCCGGACGATCGGTGATTCTGACAAATTGCAGGAATTTGCAGCGCAATATCATTTGTCACACCCGGACATCTATGTAGAGATAATTGAAGATACAGAACGGAGCACCGATGCTTTCCGCACAGAGCTGCTGTCGCAGGAGACAGCGGATATTGTGATTTTCCGCGATCACAGCGAGGTTGCAGCATTGGATGAATACGGCATTTTTCTGGACATGCATTCTTTTCTGGACAGCGATCCCGGGTTTGTACGCTTTGATCCGGATGTGCTTGCCGCGCTGGAAGCCCCGGACGGTCGCCTGTACAGTCTTCCCGCAGACGGCGCAGAAATCACCATTGTCACACGTCGGAATATGGAAGAGACCTGGGCTTTCCTTCGTGCGTATCTGAAAGATCGGAGCAGTGAAGCCAGTACAAAATGATCGACTCTTCACTCCCCGCCCGTCTCCGCAGCAGTGGTCATGCTGATCCCGGCCGCGTCCTCTACGGCCTGACATGCGGCGTCGCGTCTGTCGCAGCAGCGCTTCATGCCGAAGGCGCAGAAAAGCATGATGGCTGTCACCAGAAGCTCCAGTGCAACGATCACGATGATCTTGATTCTGTGTCTGCTGATCCATGTATCTTTCATAGATGCCGCCCTCCTTGTATACCGGTGTCTGTTGGTTTTCACTCTGTAATACAATTTGGACATCTAATGTTCATTTTTTATTCATGAATAGAGCGGGCTTTGCCCACAGCCGCAAAAAATCCCCCGGCATGCCGGGGGATCGTCTTATTTCTGTTCCCGCTCCGCCATGGCTGTCCGTGCATTGGCCAGCATCAGCTTGATGCGGTTTTCCTGGTTGACGCGGGTGGCGCCGGGGTCGTAGTCGATCGCAATGATATTCGCATTCGGATACCGTTCCTTGACCGCACGGCTCATGCCCTTGGCAATGATATGGTTCGGCAGGCATCCGAAAGGCTGGGTACAGATGATATTCTCCGTCCCGCTCTCTGCAAGCGCTCCCATTTCCGCCGGAATCAGCCAGCCCTCACCCATGTTGACGCCAAGGTTGATATACTGGCTCACCGATTCGACCAGATGCTCGAAATCATGCGGCGGCTCGAATACACCATGCTCCTCCATGATCTTCACCGTTTCCTTCTGCTTGCCGAGGAAGATCTTGTAAAGCGCCTGGAATACCGGCGTCGAAGCCGAATGTCTGCCGTAGAGCTTGGCATCGTTGACCTTGTTGAGCAGGTAGTAGAGAATGAATTCCGTCAGGGACGGCACCACCGGCTCGCAGCCCTCCGAGATCAGGAAATCTTCAAGGTGATTGTTGCCGAGCGGCGAGAATTTGACATAGATCTCCCCGACAATGCCGACCTTGATGCGCGGCACGGAGGAGCGCTCGATCTTGGCGAAATCCGCAAGGATCTGCTTGTAATACTTCTTGGTGTTGGTGAAGGATTTCGTCTTCAGTAGCGTGATAATGCGCCGTGTCCAGCGGTCGAGCACCTTCTTGGAGCTGCCCTTGATGAGCTCTGCGCTGCGGCACTGGTTGTAAAGGCTCATGAGCATGTCGCCGTACATCATGCCGTAAAGCGTCTTGATGATCTCCGGCATGGTAATAGACCAGCCGTTGCGGGGATCCTTCTCCAGACCCACGAAATTGAGCGAGATCACCGGCACCTGCGGGAAGGTATCCTTGAGTGCCTTGCGCAGCAGGTAAATATAATTCGATGCTCTGCATCCGCCGCCGGTCTGCGGCAGCATGAGCGCGACCTTGTTGACGTCGTACTTGCCGCTTTTCAGCGCGGCCATGAATTGTCCGATGCACAGGAGCGCCGGATAGCAGGTATCGTTATGCACATTTTTCAGACCCTCATCCACGACCTCGCGTGTCTCATTGGTGAGCACCTCGCAGTGATAGCCGTACTGCTCAAAGACACTTGTGAGGATGGCGAAGTGGATCGGCAGCATCATCGGAATCAGGATCGTATGCGTTTTTTTCATCTCCGGAGTAAACAGCGGATAGCCGTCCTTACCCAGTTCGATTTCCATAATGCGCCTCCTTTCAGAATAGTCATATAATATAAAGGTATATGTTCAGCCCGTCATCGCTGCCAGCAGACTCCGCAGGCGGATCTTGGAAGCGCCGAGGTTGTTGATCTCGTCAATTTTGAGCTGTGTATACAGCTTGCCGTTCGATTCGAGAATGCTGCGCACCTCATCGGTGGTGATCGCATCAATGCCGCATCCGAAGGACACAAGCTGTACCATCTGCATATCCGGCTGCGTCGTCACATACTGTGCCGCCCGGTACAGACGGGAATGGTATGTCCACTGGTTGTAGACATGCAGCTCCGGCATTTCGCCGAGTGCCGCCACGCTTTCCTCCGTCACAACGGCAAGTCCCAGGCTGGTGATGAGCTTGTGAATGCCGTGGTTGATCTCCTTGTCCAGGTGATACGGTCTGCCTGCCAGCACAATGATCTTGCGGCCTTCCGCACGCGCCTGCGCAATGTATTCCTGCGCCTTGTCGGCCATTTCCTTCCGGAATGCCTCATGCGCCGCGAATGCTTCATCGACTGCCTTTGCGATCTTGCCGCCGATATTGTATTTTGCCAGCGTCTTTTTCAGAACCTTGACCACATGGCTGCGGTTGTTCAGGTCAATGTACGGGTAGTAGAAATTCTGCTCATTGAGCCCGCTGTGGTTGGCATGCATCAGCTCCGGGTAGTAAGCTACGACCGGACAGTTGAAATGGTTGTTGGTGTCCGGCTCCTGGAGGTTGTAGCTCATGCACGGCCAGAAGATGAAATCGACCTTCTTTTCGAGAAGCGTCTCAATGTGTCCGTGTGCGAGCTTGGCCGGGTAGCAGACGGTATCCGAGGGAATGGTATGCTGTCCCTTGAAATACATCTTCCGGTCACTCTCGCCGGAGATCTCGACCCGGAATCCGAGCTTTGTAAAAAAGGTATACCAGAGCGGGAGCTGCTCATAGAAGCTGAGCACCATGGGAATGCCGACCGTTGCAATGGGATTGGCCGGCTGACCCTTCCCCACCATCTGGATGAGGGAATCATATTTATAGGTATACAGATCCGGAACAACGGTATCGCGCTTGATACCCGCACCCTTTTCGCAGCGGTTGCCCGATACGAAGCGTCCGCCGTCGGAGAAGCGGATGATGTTGAGCGAGCAGTTGGCAGTACAGCCGCCGCAGCGCACATTCTTGGAGGTATAGGAGAAATTCTGAAGCGCCTCCGGGGAAATGATGCCGCTGTGTGCCTGCCCGAGCCCCTCTGCCTGTTCCTTGGCATAGATCGCGGCGCCGAATGCACCCATCAGCCCGGAAATGGCCGGACGGATGACCCGTCTGCCGATCTCGCGCTCAAAGCAGCGCAGTACAGCGTCATTGAGGAAGGTACCGCCCTGCACAACAATGTTTTTTCCCAGTTCTTCGACAGATTTCGCGCGAATGACCTTATAGATGGCGTTCTTGATGATGGAGGCGGACAGACCTGCCGAAATATCCTCGACAGTCGCGCCGTCCTTCTGCGCCTGCTTGACGGAGGAATTCATGAATACCGTACACCGCGAGCCGAGCTCGACCGGATGCTTGGCAAACAGACCCATCTGCGAGAATTCCGCAATGTCATAGCCGAGCGCCATGGCGAAGGTCTGGATGAAGGAACCGCAGCCCGAGGAACATGCCTCATTGAGCATGATCGAATCAATGGCGCCGTTCTTGATCTTGAAGCATTTGATGTCCTGTCCGCCGATGTCGATGATGAAATCCACATCCGGACAGAAGAAAGAAGCCGCCTTGAAATGCGCCACCGTTTCCACGATGCCGTAATCCACGGAAAGGCCGGCCTTGATGAGATCCTCGCCGTAGCCGGTGACGGCGCTGGCGCGGATGTTGAGGTTCGGGTTCTTGTCCTCGTAGATCTGCTTGAGCTTGGCTGCGATGCGGTCAAGGGGCTGGCCTTCATTGGAGGCATAGTGGCTGTACAGCAGTCTGCCGTCCTCCGTAATGAGCACGAGCTTGGTGGTGGTGGAGCCGGAGTCAATGCCCAGGTAAGCATCCCCCTCGTAGGTGCGCAGATCGGCATATTTCAGGTCATGCCGCTTGTGACGCTCCACAAATTCGGCATATTCCTCATGCGACTGGAAGAGCACATCGCCTGTGACCACATCCGAGGTGGCTCTGGCATTGGTGACCTTTTCGAGGAGCTGTGCCGCCGTGCGGGGCGAATCCTTGGCCTGATCGGCATACAATGCGCTGCCGAGCGCCACAAAGACCGGAGCCTGCTCCGGGAAGATCGCCTGTTCTTCGGAGAGACCGAGTGTCTCCACGAATGCCTTGCGCAGCCCCTTCTGGAAGGAGAGCGGGCCGCCGAGGAAGAGGACATTGCCCTTGATCTCGCGTCCCTGTGCAAGGCCGGCCACGGTCTGATCGACCACGGCGCGGAAAATGGAAGCCGCAACGTCCTCGCGTGCAGCGCCCTGGTTCAGAAGCGGCTGAATATCGGATTTTGCAAACACACCGCAGCGCGATGCGATCGGGTAGAGGCGTGTTGCCTTGAGTGCCGCCTCGTCAAGCTCCTGCACGGTAATGCCGAGGAGCGTTGCCATCTGGTCAATAAAAGCGCCCGTACCGCCGGCACAGGAGCCGTTCATGCGCTGCTCCACGCCGCCGGTCAGGAAGATGATCTTGGCATCCTCGCCGCCGAGCTCAATGACGGTATCCGCCTGCGGATAGCACGCCTTGACTGCCAGGAATGCCGCATGCACCTCCTGCACGAAGGGAATATCGGCAGCATTGGCAAGTCCGAGGCCTGCCGAGCCTGCCATAGCGGTGCGGAACTGTGCATCCGGGAATTTGCCCTGGATGGATTCGAGCTGTCCGGCCACCGTTTCCTTGACCTTTGAAAAATGCCGCTGATACGCGGAATGCAGAATCTCGCCGTTTTCATCACAGACCACCGTCTTGACGGTGGTGGATCCGACATCAATTCCGAGAGCGTATGTTTTCATGTAACTCCTCCAAATCCACTCTGTATCTCATCACAGGCAGACCTGTCGTCTGCCGTCCGCATGTTGTCTCTTAAATAGTTAGTACCGCCCGGGGCGGATTTGTTACAGAGAAAAATGACTGTTTGTGCACTTTCCGGAAATTGCCTAAAACAACCGATCCTCATGCACCAATCTGCCGTCCTCCAGGAACATCCTGGGAACGCGCTTGGAGATGCCGCAGACGATCTCATAGCCGATGGTGCCGCAGATGCCGGCCACATCATCCGCCGTGATTGTTTCCGCTCCGTCCGTACCGATGAGGGTCACGACCGAACCGATCTCCGCCTCCGGGGCATCGGTCACATCAATCATCATCTGATCCATGCAGACGCGCCCTCTGATCGGGCAGCGCACACCGCAGACAAGCACCTCGCCGCGGTTTGAAAGCGCACGGCTGTAGCCGTCGGCATAGCCGATGGTCACCGTTGCGATTCTGCGCGGTTCTTCGGCAGTCCAGGTGCGTCCGTAGCTGACGCAGGTGCCGGGCTCCACGGTCTTGATATGGCTGATGCGCGAACGCAGCGACAGCACCGGATGCAGGTCAAGCGGAACGGCAAGCGCCGCATTCGGATGCAGACCGTACATAATAATACCGGCGCGTCCGATGGTGCTCTCCGGATTGTTCCGGTAGAGAATGGCAGCGCTGTTCATACAGTGTACATGCCGCAGCTCTGCGCCCTTTTCCCGGAGCAGATCCGCGATATGGAAGATCATTTCCTCCTGCGCATCGGTGTATGCCGT
>CACZPI010000164.1 GCA_902783005.1 uncultured Ruminococcus sp.
CGTGAACAGACGAAGTTCAAAGGTAACCAAACGGCGCAAACTGGCTGCTACTCTGCCATTGACAAAATAGAGTGCCTGCAGTGCGCAATCCTGCTCTCTGTCTGTGCGGACGGCTGGAGCGGCGGCAGTAATATCGCTGCACTCAATGCAGACGGGCAGGAGCTGAACGGCATTATCAAGGTCGGCGATGATTCGCAGCTCACGCTGAACCTTACGAATGGTTCGACATTTACAGGCAGCATCGACGGCGAGATTCAGAATTCCAAAGGTACAACAGTCTCTACCGAGGTTGGCACTGTTGCTGTGACGCTCGATAGCTCCAGCACCTGGGAGCTGACGGCAGACACCTATATCACGTCTTTTGATGGTGATGCATCGAGTATCGTGTCTAACGGATTCACGCTGTATGTCAATGGTACGGCACTGAGCGGTACGAAGTGAGAAGATCTTGAGGGGGTGGAAGTTCGCATCATATCATGAAATAAACTGTTTCGGTTTCAACTGTATATGCAAACGCTTCCCAGAGATGATACTTTATTCCTATCTCTGGGGGTCATTTGTATGCGATTTTTTCGTTGCTGATGGTTTGTTACCGCCACGCTCTTTGTCTGAACTTAGCTGATCGAGTGCAGACAAAACAAGTTGCTTTTTCTCTGAACCTACGTCCTCACCAGAAAGAGGTTGAAAACTGATTCCGTTTGTGATATAATGATAGTATCATACAGAAACGGAGATAACAAGAATGAAATTTGTCATATATGACGATCAAGCGGATATGGCGGATACCTTGAAAGCCATGCTGATGCCGCTGTTACCTGGCAGCATAGTGGTAGACTGCGCCTATTCTCTGGAACAGGCACGGACACTCATCGACGATCAGACGGATGTGGTATTTCAGGATATTGAGCTTGACACCACACAGAATGGGATCAATTTTGCGTTGCAGCTCCGCAGGCAGTTTTCTCAGGTGCAGTTCGTTTTTATCACAGGTTACACCGAATACTTTGAAGAGATATTCATGGTCGATCCCATCGGATTTATCCAAAAGCCATTCCGCCAGGACAGAGTTCATCTCTGTGTGGAACAGATCAAACGGCATCTTTCTATTCAGGAGCAGCAAATCGCCGTCAGCCTGACAAAGGGACATATCCAGACGCTCCTTCTCAAAGATGTGGCATATATCGAGAACAGTGACCGACGGCTGCTGCTGTGTACCACTGATGGTACCGTTAAATACACACTCCGCATGCGCATGGCAGAACTTGAGCCACTGCTGCCGGGGACATTTGTGCGCTGTCATCATAGCTTCTGCGTCAATATGAATTATGTCTCTGAACTGCGCCGGTTTTCCTTTGTGCTAAAAAACGGGCATGAGATTCCCGTCAGCGGCAAGCGTTTCGCGCAGACAAGAGAACAATATCTTGCATTTCTGGGGAGTTTGCTATGAGTGATACTGTCATGTTTTTTGCTATTACCTATATCCAGCTATTTTTATATGGCTTCCAATGGTCGGAGATCTGCCGGTGCAAGCTCCCGCTTCCAGCATTTGTCACGCTGATATTCCTGGTCAATGCCGGCACAGATGCGTTCAGTCTCTATGTACTGCATATTCCCCACGGTAATATACCTTATACGATCGTTCAAACAGCGATCCTTTTCACTGTTATGTGGCTCGTATTTGACGGGACGATTCGTGAAAAGATCAGGCTTATCGTTGTCGGCGCCCTTCTTGCCCTGCTTGCAGAGCTCAGCTCGATGCTGATACTGTTCCTGGCTTTCGATGTCCGCTACTATAACTACCCGGAGCCGAGCGAGGAGCTTTCTGCAATGCAGCTTATCTCTATCGACGATTTCCTCGTCTGCATCGGTATCATGATATTTATTATAAACCGGAAGCAGGAGGGATTTCGGGAAATACGACGATATCTGGTAATGATCCCGCTGTTTGCTGTGTGCCACATGATCTATCTGATCCTGTACTACAAATCTGGAGTGGAGCTTATCAATCAAAATCTTTCGCTACAATTGATGCTGCAAGCATTGATGTGCTTTCTTCTCATTGGCTTTTACCGGCTTGTCAAGCAACATCTTGCCCGGTACAAGGCTGAGGAGCGTCTGCGGCAAATGGAAAGCTCGATGCATTCCACCCATGAGTATTACCGGCTGGCACATGAAAAATTTGAAGAGATCATGCGTATCCGTCATGACTTCCGCAACCAGATGCAGACCGTGGAACGACTGATCGCAGATGGGCACACGGCAGAGGCACAAAAGAGCATTTCCCTGATCGAGGATGAGATCGAGAATACCCGTCTGCCCAGCTATTGCTCCGATCCGGTCGTAGATGCACTCCTGACTGTCAAGCTGAGCGAGCCGGAGAATGCCAGGATCCGCACGGAGATCATTCTTGAAGATATAGAGCTGCTCCCGCTGGATCCCTATGAAATATGCAGCTTGTTCTCCAACCTCATTGATAATGCATTTGCCGCCGCCCGTGAGGAGAAGATCACAGCACCATTTGTCCGGATCCGCAGCGGTGTTCGTGGCGGAATGTTCCTGCTCAAGGTGGAGAATAGCTATGATTCTGATGCCCCGCTCAGACACACGGGCGATCCAGCACACGGCTATGGTTTGCAGATAATTGAGACGATCACCGGTCGGCACGGTGGGAGCTTCCGTATCATGCGGGAAGAACAGACCGTCACGGCGCTGGCCGCTTTTCCGGTCAGCCAGATATGATTCTTTTTAGAGTCAACATTACATTTGTATGCTGTCGTGTCCCTGGAACATGACAGCATATTATTTTTGCACTTTTTCGGTGTAATTTTGCATTGTGTGTTTACTTTTGCAATTTAAACATATATAATATTCTTATGATATAGATTTGGCTTCCGTTTGTTTAGTTTGTACAAATTTTTAACGCTTACCCTATTTATCATCCAAAAATTACTGTGTTTTGTAGTCTTTCGTCATAACCACCAATAGGCGATCATGCCGTCGTCAGCAGTTCGATGGGCGGGGCCTGCTGGTATCGAACAGGTCGTCATCCTGAGTACGGGCTTCGAGATCTGTGATAATCAAGAGACCTTTCCTGAGCAAGTGGTGATATACGGATATGCCAACTCGACCGCATAGGGGTATGCGGAAAAGTATGGCAGACGATCTGTGTTGCTCGGAGAGTGCCAACAGGATGCTGTCCGTGGGGATATCAATGGTGAAAGTGCTCTCAGCGTGGCGGATGTGGGGCTTCTCCAGAAATGGCTCCTTGCTGTCCCGAATACCAGTCTGCCGAATTGGAAAGCGGCAGATCTCTGTACGGATGATAAGCATGATGTGTTGACTTGTGTATGATAAATCGGTCATGAAAGGAGTTTTACAATGAAGAAAAGAAGTAAGCACGTTGCACTGTTGTGCGCCGCCATGCTGATGACCGGAAATCTGACACAGATCCCGGCCGGCATCACGGCTGCCGCAGTGGATCTCGCAGCGGTAAGCGGAGAATGCGGCGAAGGAGTTTCCTGGGAATATGACCGTACATCAAGTACGCTTCATATCTCCGGGCAAGGAGAAATGTCTTTCTATTTCTCACCTTGGGATGTGTACAGGGATGCAATCAAAAAAGTGGAGATCGGGGAAGGCGTGACCAGCATCGAAAGAGAGGCTTTCAACGACTGTAAGGCACTGACAGAGGTCACGCTGCCTGCCAGTGTCGAAGTGATCAGAGCAAATGCCTTTTCAGGCTGCACCCTTTTATCGTCTGTTACCCTGCCGGAAGGCCTCACATCTATCAGTCGATACGCATTTGATGGGACAGCGTGGCAAGATTCCCTGAGATCCGTGAACGGTCTCGTCATAGTGGGCGACATTCTGCTCAGCGGGCAGGAGTGTAAGGGCGATGTCATCATCCCGGATTCGGTCAGAATGATCGCCGGATCCGCATTTTTGGGATGCGAGGAGCTATCCTCTGTCACGATCCCGGAATCAGTCACCATCATTGATAACGGCGCTTTTGCACGTTCCGCACTATCGTCCATCGTGATCCCGGACAGTGTGCAGAAGATCGGATACAGTGCGTTTGCAGGCTGTACATCACTGACGGACTGTACACTCCCTGCCGGGCTGAAAAAGCTGGATCATTCTTTGTTTGAGGGATGCACCTCCCTCCGGAGCATTACGATCCCGGATACGGTAACGGAGATCGGATACAGATGCTTTGATTCGTCCGGTCTGACGAGCATCGAACTGCCTGACAGCGTCAGAACTATCTATGACGGTGCATTCTGGGGATGCAGCTCTCTCCTACACGTTGGGATGACGGATTCTGTCACGGACTTTGGCGCACTCCCAAAAGAACAAGACTATATCGGAACAGGCGGGCTTGGGGAGGCACGTGGAATCTTCCGGTCCTGCACTGCACTCAAGGAAGTGCGTCTTTCTGATTCTCTGACAGAGCTTGGAGGAAGATGCTTTGAGGGCTGCACCTCCCTTGAGGAGATCACTCTGCCTGCAAAGCTGACAAATGTGTTCTATCAGGACTTCCTGAATTGTACATCGTTGAAAACCGTTAAGTTCCCCGACATACTTGAAAACATCGGAAACAGTGTTTTCGCAAATTGCGCCCTGACAAAGATCACCATTCCTTCCGGGGTCAGGGAGATCGACAGATCGGCATTCTCTGGCTGCCCATTGCAGAGCATCAGCGTAGAATCCGGAAACAGGTATTTTTCTTCGAGCGACGGCATTCTTTTCAACAATGATCGCACGGAGCTGCTCCTGTATCCCTGTAATAAGACAGCCGTTAACTACAAGGTGCCGAACGAAACACGCATGATCGCAGACCAGGCATTTGCCGGTGCATCGAACCTCAAGCAGGTCATGCTGACACGCAATGTCACCAGCATCGGAGATTCGGCATTTTCCTCATGCGCTGTGCTGGAGCACGTATGGCTCTATAACCCCTATTGTCAGATAAAAGGCTGGGGAGGTACTGTATGCAATGGATATGTGGAGACAGAGGAAGGCTTTTACAGTCCCGCTTACAGCGGTGTCATTCATGGCTATCAGGGCTCAACAGCACAAAACTATGCAGAAGCATATGGCTATCGTTTTTCCTCCATCGGGGAAATGCCTGAAACAGTGCAGGGTGATGTTAATGCAGACAGCAGTCTCAACGTTGCCGATGTTGTCCTGTTACAGAAATGGCTCCTTGCTGTACCGAATACCAGTCTGCCGAATTGGAAGGCGGCTGATCTATGTGAAGATGACAAGCTCAATGTATTTGATCTGTGTATGATGAAGCGAGCACTTCTGGATCAAACGCCGCAGAAACTTACATACGAGGGACTTATCCGGTTCGATATGCGTGGAATCAGTACGCCTTGTGTCGCTTACATAGATCAATTAAATGAAATGGCGAAGTCCCATATGTATGCGGGAGATTCTGTAGACGCTCTCCCATGGGAAATGCTGTCAATAAATGACATCACATTCGGAGATCCCGCCATCGCCATTTCACAGCCGGAACCGAATGGGCGTGTCTCAATCGGCGCCTTGTCCGTAGGCGAGACCACGCTCACTTACAGACTCGGTGACATTACAGTGAACTTTGATATTTATGTCTATGACAGTACGTCTTTGCAGAATTGATGACGGGTTAATACGAAGCTGTTTATAGTTAAGCCAGACGCACTTCTTATGAGTGCCTGCATCTCTGACACGCAGATCGGTGTATCGGATCTGTGTCTGATGAAAAGGATGCGGCTGAATCAACAAAAAATGTAGGAGGAAGCATCATGAAAAAATCTATGATAAGAGTCGCTGCTATCGGTCTCACACTCTGTATGATCGGCAGCGTACCGGATCTTGGTATGGATCGTCCGGTAAATGGAGTAATGTCTGCCAGTGCTGCAGCGATTTCAGACAGCGGCACCTGTGGTCAAAATCTGACATGGACGCTTGACGATGCAGGCACGCTGACCATCAGCGGCACTGGCTCCATGACGCAATATGCCCAAGGCGGGTCACCGTTCTATGCTAACACCGACATAAAAAGGATCATCATAGAAGACGGTGTTGCCAGCATAGAAAACTATGCGTTTGAAAAGTGCGAGAACGTTGAATCGGTCGCTATCCCGGATTCTGTTCACATGATACTCGACGGTGCTTTTTATTGCTGCTATGCGCTCAGGACGTTCACGATCCCCGATTCCGTTTCCGTATTAGGGGACAGTGCATTTTATGGCTGCCATCAGCTTGAAACAATTCATATACCCGATTCTATCACTATCATCGGCAATGATACTTTCTATAACTGCTCAAGCTTGACCTCCGTCAGACTCCCCGATGCAGTTAGGAGGATAGGATGGCATGCATTCGGCAACTGCAAGAGCCTTACATCAATCACGCTCCCTGATTCCCTCACAGACATTGGATTTGCAGCATTTTACGGTTGTAAGGGCCTCACATCGGTCAGCATTCCCGATTCGGTCACCTATATAAGTGGTATGACGTTTATGGACTGTGCCAGCCTTGCAACGATCAAAATTTCTTCTTCTGTCACGGTCATAGAAAATGATGCCTTCGATGGCTGCGGCAGTCTGACATCGGTCACGCTCCCTGATTCTGTAACTGAGATCGACAGCAACGCATTTTTTCTCTGCAAAAACCTTAAAGCAGTCACAATACTGAACGCCGAGTGCGAGATCGACGATTCAGCATCTACGATCTCCAATGGTTACGATTCTGAAAAGAGATGTAGTTACTTCGACGGCACGATCTACGGCTATACGGATTCCACTGCCCAGGCTTATGCCGAAAAGTATGGATACAAGTTTATTGCGATCGACAAGCCGAGCGGAGTCAGCGGTGATATCAACAACGATGGCGTGCTCAGCGTTTCTGATACAGTATTATTGCAGAAGTGGCTTCTGGCTGTTCCGGGCACACACCTAATCAACTGGGAAGCAGCCGATCTCTATGAAGACGGGAAGCTCAATGTATTCGATCTGTGCATGATGAAGCGGGCATTGATCGGAGAAAATGAAACGGACACACCGAAGCAGGAGGTCACATTGTACGGACAGCTCAATATCGTGAAAGATTCCGCTGTATATGCAGAGGAATTGGGCAGCGGGAGCTATTCAAATACATATGGGTATGCGGGCGATGATCTGACGGACGTGCGC
>CACZPI010000165.1 GCA_902783005.1 uncultured Ruminococcus sp.
ATACTAATACAGGACTGGAGAAAGAGTGAGCAAAGCTGTTCAGTGCTTTGCTCTGGACTTGTAGACGTTAAACTGATTGCGGCAGCGTGGTGAGCAAAACTCACTGCGCATGAGTCTGGCTTCTGGCATGAGGTGCTCCTCTCATTTGTAATTGCAGATTGAATATATATTATTACCTTGAGATTTATATTATAACATATCTTAGGATGGTTGTCACGAGGGTTTTAAAACTATTTGAGGAAGAATGAGAGAAGGATTATTGGGGCTGGGTTGCAATAGGCGAGAGAGGTAGGGACAACGTATAATCATTCCTGTCAGTATGCTTACTCTTCAAATCCCGCCAATGCATGCAAAGCTCCCACATTACGCGCGGATTTCCCTTCCAGGTTCACCCCCTGTAAATGCAGGGAAATAGTCCTGTAGCACGATACGATTATCCTCCACATGAAGAAGCGATTCAATGATGATTCAATATTGGTAAGCTATCCTGATAGTCAGAATCATATTTATCGGATAGAGGGATCGTTTTGCAGGATGTCCTGTGTCACAGAGCGTTTTTCACAGATTATCACAAACCATTCATTCCCTGTCCATATCCGCATGGTATACTGATAAAAGCAAACCCGGAAAGGATGTATACACATGGAGCATTCCGACATTTACGGCGGTTTCAGACCGACGCTGGAGCAGATCAAGGACACCTTCGCCCGGCGGATCGAGGATTATACTGCTGCGGAATATGAAAAGACCGGCATCAGGATCTATGAGCACCTGATCGCCCGTGTCAAATCCGAGGACAGCATGACGGAGAAATGCGAACGCAAGGGGCTTCCGACTACGCCGCACAGCGCCATGAAGGAGCTGCGGGACAGCATCGGCATCCGCATCATCTGCTCGTTTATTGATGACATTTATGCGAATATCGAACAGATCCGCGCTTTCCCGGACTGCCGTGTGGCTGAGGAAAAGGACTACATCAAGCACGCCAAGCCCAACGGCTACCGCAGCTATCACATGATTCTGGAGTATACCTCGCCTTTTGCGGATGTGGACGGCAATACTCCCGGTACGTTCTATATCGAGATCCAGCTCCGCACCATTGCCATGGATTCGTGGGCGGCGCTTGAACATAAGCTGAAATACAAGAAGCACATTCCGTATCAGGAGCTGATCGTGGCGGAGCTGAAACGCTGTGCCGATGAGCTGGCATCCTGCGACCTGTCGATGACAACGATCCGTGATCTGATCGCCCACTGTGACTAAGAGGAGACTGCAATGAAACTTTTACTGGCTGAGGATGAACGGGAGCTGTCACGTGCGCTGACAGCAATTCTGGAGCATTCCAATTACGCTGTGGATGCCGCCTATAACGGTCTGGAGGCGCTGGAGCTTGCGCAGAGCAATGCCTATGACGCCATGATCTTCGACATCATGATGCCGAAGATGGATGGCATCGAGCTGCTGCAAAGACTTCGTGCTGCCGGGAACTATACGCCCGTCATTCTGCTGACCGCCAAGTCCGAGATCGACGAACGTATCACCGGACTGGACGCCGGGGCAGACGACTATCTGACCAAGCCCTTTGCGATGGGCGAGCTGTTGGCAAGACTGCGCTCCATGACGCGCCGGAATGCGGATTACACCCCTGCCAGGATCACGGTCGGCTCCGTTACGCTCGATACCGAGGAGCAGGAGATCCGCAGCGAGAACAGCGTCCGGCTTGCCGGCAAGGAATCGCGCCTGATGGAATACCTCATGCAGAACGCTGGAAAAGCGCTTTCCACGGAGGATCTGTTTCAACACATCTGGGGCAGGGACGAGAACGCCGAGACGAAGATCGTCTGGATGTATATCTGCTTTCTGCGCACCAAGCTCCGCGCCATCAATGCCGACATTGTCATCAGCGGCGAGGAGAACGGGAGCTATCTGCTGCGGGAGGACAAGCCATGATCCGCACGCTCCAGCGAAAGTTCATTGCGATCGCATCCGGCTGTATCCTACTGATCCTGACAGTTGTCCTGCTGTGCATCAATCTTATCAGCTACTATTCCGGTTACCGGGATTCCATGTCGATCCTCAGCTATATTGCAGCGAACAACGGGAGGATGCCGGAGGAGGATCCTGACAGCAGCGATGTGGAATTCTTCGTGACACGAGAGCTGCGGTTTGAAACGCGCTATTTCAGCGTCATCACCGACATGGATGGCAATTATATTGGCACAAACAATGAACACATTTATTCCATCTCTGACACAGAAGCTGAAAAAATGTACACAGAGGTTTTCGCCGGCTGTAAAACCAAAGGCAGCTTGAAACTATCAGACAGCTATTTCCTGTTTCAGGTCAAGGAGCTCAGCGGACAGGAGTTGAACGAAACGCTCTTTGCCGGGAGCGTTCTTTCCACATTCCTTGATAACACCGCTCAGTACAAGCTGATCCTGTTCATGGACTGTACCAATCGGTTCCATCACATTCACTCTATGGGGACTTTTTCGGTAATGCTTGGGGCGGTGTGTTTTGCCGTATTCGTGCTGCTGGTATCGGTATTCTCGAAGCGTGCGGTCAAGCCGGTCGCAGAGAATTATGAGAAGCAGAAGCAGTTCATCACGAACGCCGGGCACGAGCTGAAAACGCCGCTGACGATCATCTCTGCCAATGCCGAAGTGATCGAGGCGATGGACGGCAAAAGCGAATGGACGCAGAGCATCCGCCATCAGGTCGATCGCCTGACAGGGCTGGTCAATGATCTGATCGCCATTGCACGGCTGGATGAATCGGCAGAGCGCGGCGACACTGTCATGCAGCCATTTGCGCTCTCGGAAGCATTTCTGACACTTGCAGAGGATTTCCGGACGGTCGCAGAGCAGCAGGGCAAGACGCTTGAAGTCGACATTCAGCCGGACATCACTGTCACCGGCAGTGAGAAGCCGCTGCGGGAGCTGCTGTCCATCCTGCTGGACAATGCCGTGAAATACTGCGATGACGGCGGCAGCGTCCGCGCCGCGCTGAAAACGCAGAAGCATCACGCATTCCTGACGGTTTCCAACTCCTATGCGGAAAGCACGGACTGCTCGAGATTCTTTGACCGGTTCTACCGTGCAGATACCTCGCATAATTCGGAGAGATCCGGCTATGGCATCGGGCTTTCCATGGCAGAAACGATCGTCCGGCTGCACAAGGGAAGGATCACCGCACAACAGTCGGACAGACGCATCATAATAACAGTGATGCTGCAACGATCATAGGGGGTAATCATGAGAATACTCATTGTAGAGGACGAACATGAGATCGCAGAAGGTATCTGCACGATCCTTGAACAGGCAGGCTATGAGACCGGGCTTGCCTTTGACGGACAGACCGGTCTGGAGGAGATCCTGAGCGGCATCTATGACCTTGTGCTGCTCGATGTCATGCTGCCGGAGATGAGCGGCTTTGACGTGCTGCGTGAGGCACGGGGTGCAGGAATCGGCATTCCCGTCATACTGCTCACGGCGCTTTCCCAGACGGGCGATAAGATCACGGGGCTGGACTGCGGGGCAGACGATTATCTCACCAAGCCATTTGATACGGGAGAGCTTCTGGCACGCATCCGCGCACGGCTGAGGCGCACCGAGGAGAACCTCCAGAAGGATCTGAGCTTTGCCGACATTCATCTCGAACAGGCGACCTTCCGACTGTGCGGCAGGGAAAGATCCATCAAGCTTCCGCGCAAGGAATATCAGCTTCTGGAATATCTCATCATCAATCACGGCCAGATCCTGCCGCGCGAAACGATCATCACCAAAATATGGGGCTATGATGAGGAGACAGAGTATAACCAGCTCGATGTATACATCTCCTTCGTCCGCAAAAAGCTGAAGTTCGTCGAATCAAGAGCAGTCATCGTGACCACCAAGGGCATCGGCTATTCATTGGAGGAAGGCGAATAATGGAACGGGAGCTGCGGAACAAATTCGTGATCGTTACCATGCTGCTGACAAGTCTGGTGTTTGGTATCTTTTTTACGGTCACGCATTTCTACTATCAATACTGGTTTGATATGGATACCTTGCAATTTGTGGAATGGATCACAGAAAGCGGTGTCCTTCTGAACGATCCATCTGACTCTGCCGCAAGGAATCTGATCGAGCTGAACGAGGAGAGCGGCTTCTACGGCTTTGTTACAGCCGTCATTGTATCCGGGGATGGGGAGATCCAGGAATACCTGTACAAGGACCATCATGACGGCGCAGGCATCTCGCAGAAGACTGTAGACAAGATCTTCCCGGTGAAGGACAACGGCTGGAAGCACGGGACGTATATCTATGCCAGCAAAGCGCTCCCAGAGGGGCAGTATCTGCTTGTGCTGGCGGAGACAGGGAATGGCGACAGATCCCCGCTGCGCTTTGTGACAACGGCACTTCTGATCGCTGCCGGTGTTGCAGCGCTGCTGTTGATCACGTTGTATCTTTCACGCTTTGTGACTGCTCCGGCGAAAGTGGCGATGCTGCGGGAAAAGCAGTTTGTTTCGGATGCAAGCCACGAGCTGAAAACGCCCCTCGGTGCGATCAGCATCAATGCGCAGGCGCTCGCCTCCAAGGGAAATGACGACCGGCATTTACAGAACATCCTGACAGAATCCGAACGCATGAGCCGCCTGATCGAACGCCTGCTCACGCTGTCAAAGCTGGAGGAAACAGCGGATATTCCGAAAACGGCCTTCTCCCTGTCCTCCTGCGCCGAGGAGATGGCGCTGACCTATGAAAGCGTTGCTTATGACAAGGGTATCGATTACAGCTATGAGATTGCCGAAAGCATTAGTTTTTATGCAAACGAGGACGATCTGCGGCAGCTCATGGCGATCCTGATAGACAATGCGATCAAGCATACTGAAGCAGATGGGCACATTCACATTTCGCTGAATGAACACTCCGGCAGGATCGCGCTGTGCGTGGAGAACACTGGAAAGGGCATCGCATCGGAGGATCTGCCGCATATTTTCGAGCGCTTCTATCAGGCGGACAATGCCAGAACGGACAGTTCCTTCGGTCTGGGACTTGCCATTGCCAAGAGATTGACACAGCGCAATCACGGGAGCATTTCTGTGATAAGTGATCTGGGACGAACACGGTTCACGGTCACATTCCAATAAGCAACAGCAGAGTATCGGTTATCGTACTCTGCTGTTTTTATTTCACTCAATGTTAATTCAAGATACCGCTTCTATACTATTGTCAGAAACCTGAAAGGAGATGCCTGTTATGAAACGCATACCCCCTGTTGATCTTGTCCCGCTGGAGCCTTCTGACCGTGAGCAGTTCATCACGGATAACCAGAGAGCCTTCCTGTACGGCGCTGTGGAGGAGTTCGGACTGCGTGATGATCACTTTGAGGAGGACGGCGAGATCATCTCCCGTCAGACCATCGAAGCCGCTATTGACGGCGGGCATGCGGAGGCCTATCGCATTCAGTACAACGGGAAGAACGCCGGCGGCGTTGTCCTGCGCATTGACAGCGAAGCCCGCCGCGGCGATCTGGAGCTGCTGTTCGTGAACCCGGAGATCCACAGCAAGGGGCTTGGCTATGCGGCGTGGCTGGCAGTCGAGGCAATGCATCCGGAAATTGATGTCTGGGAGACCTGCACACCCTATTTTGAAAAGCGCAATATCCATTTCTATGTGAATCGATGCGGCTTTCATATCGTGGAGTTCTTCAATTCTCACCACCCCGAACCGCATGAACCGGACATGCCGGATGACCGAAAGCAGGATGAGGACTTTGACGGTATGTTCCGCTTTGAAAAGCGCATCCGATGAAGCCGATCCTGCAAAAGCCGATCCCCCTATACTTAGCCGTCAGCCTGATCGTCAACGTTCTGACCTACAACGGCACACGGCTCCTCACCAATGGCCTGCATCACTATGATATGACAACGGCTGCGGACGGCTGCGTCCCGTTCCTGCCGTGGACGATCGTCATTTATCTGGGCTGCTATGTATTCTGGGTCGTGAATTATGCAATGGGCTGCCGGCAGAATGTCGAGGAGGCGGAGCATTTTCTCTGTGCAGAGTGCTTTGCCAAGCTCATCTGCTGCATCTGCTTTCTGCTGCTGCCAACGACAAACATCCGCCCGGATATCGTGGGGACAGGCTTCTTCGACAACGCCATGCGCTGGCTGTACCGGACGGATCCGGCGGACAATCTGTTCCCGTCCATCCACTGCCTGACGAGCTGGTTCTGCGTGATCGCTGTGCGAAAGCAGAAGGCTGTCCCGGGCTGGTACAAGGCGCTTTCCGTTGTGATGGCGCTTGCCGTCTGCATTTCCACGCTGACGACCCGGCAGCATGTGCTTGCGGATGTGTTCGCAGGCGTTTTGCTGGCGGAGGCAAGCTACTGGTTCGTACTGAAAACCGGCTGGCTGACGGGCTACCGCAGGCTGATGCGGCGTCTTTGCCGGCTGAAAGAAAAGGAGGAGGTCGTCAATGGATAAGCGCATCCAGGCAATTTCGATCATCGTGATTTTGCTCCTCTGCCTGCTGCTGCTCAAACTGTTTCTGGGACAGCAGTTCAGCTCCGTGGAGGACTTCCAGACGTACATCCAGGGCTTCGGCGCGGCGGGGCCTGTGGTGCTGACGGTCTTTCAGGCATTCCAGGTCGTTGTTCCGGTCGTGCCGGGGAACTTCGGCTGTGCGGCGGGAGCGATGGCATTCGGCACCCTCGGCGGCTTCCTCTGCAATTACATCGGCATCAGCGCCGGCTCGATCATCGCCTATTTCCTTGCCAAGAAATACGGCATCAAGATCGTCCGCATGATGTTCTCCGACAAGACCTATCATAAATGGAGCAAAAAGGTCGAAGCAAGCAGATCCTATGACCGCTTCCTGTTTGTGGCAACGCTGCTGCCGCTGTTCCCGGATGATTTCCTGTGCTATTTTTCCGGGGTCATGAAAATGGATACCAAAAAGTTCATCTGGATCATCATTCTGGGCAAACCGTGGTGCATCCTTGCCTACAGCATTTTGTTCGGTCTGATCCGCTGAGGCATCAACGAGGTGAAAAATATGAAACGTCAAAAGATCGGCTACTATGATTATACCGTCATCCTGACCTATCTGGGGCTATTGCTGGCATGTTTCGGCATCTTTCAGGTAATGGGGGAGCAATACTGGACGGCGCTGTTCTGCCTGATGGCGGCGGGTGTCTGCGATATGTTCGACGGCACCGTTGCCAAGACCAAGGAGCGTGATACGGATGAAAAGCGCTTCGGCATCCAGATCGACTCGCTGAGCGACCTCATCAGCTTCGGCGTGTTTCCGGCGCTGTTCGTCTACCAGCTCTCCGGCAGGCAGAAGCTCGCCGGATTGTTTGCGGCGCTGTACATCCTTGCCGGACTGATCCGGCTCGCCTATTTCAACGTGCTGGAGGAGCGCAGACAGCAGGAAGCCCCCGAACAGAGCAGCAGTTTCCTCGGCGTTCCGATCACCACGATAGCCGTGCTCCTGCCGGTGGTCTATCTGCTGTATGACTATCATGTGTTCCGTTATCCTGAATTTTTCATGCTGCTGCTGTGCCTGACCGGGATCGGCTTCCTGACGCCGGTCAGGATCAAAAAGCCTGACGTCATCGGGAAGATCGCCCTGATCGTCATCGGCGTGATCGAGGTGACGTTCATGCTACTGTTTATGGGGTGGGATGCATTATGAACGAATCGGCTTCCATGCGGTTTCTGTACCACACCGTACCTGGCAGACAGCTCCTGAAAACACTTGTCAGGCCGTCTGTCTCCCAGAAAGCGGCCAAGCTCCTGAACTCGCCTGTGTCCCGTCCGCTGATCGGATATTATATCCACAAGTATCACATCGACCTGACCGGCTGTGAAAAGACGCAATTCGACTCCTTCAATGATTTCTTCACGAGAAAGAAACGTGTACGCATCTGCCGGGACAAAAGCAAGCTCAGCAGCCCTTGCGATGGCTTTCTGAGTGCTTACAGGATCACCGATGACCTGCGGATGCAGATTAAGCACAGCACCTATTCCGTGGCAAGCCTGCTCCAAAGCAGGGAGCTTGCAGAGCAGTTCCGTGGTGGGCTCTGCTGTGTATTCCGGTTGGAACCCTGGCACTATCACCGGTATGTATATGCGGTCAGCGGAACCGTCCTAAAGCAGAGGCGCATACCCGGTGTTCTGCACAGTGTACGTCCGATCGCCTGTGCGGAATACCCGGTCTATGTGCAGAACAGCCGGGAATATACCGTGATCCAGAACGAATTGCTTGGAAGCGTCATTCAAATGGAGGTCGGTGCCCTACTGGTCGGGAAGATCCATAATTACAAGACAAATCTACCTGTGATATGCTACATGGAAAAGGGCTATTTTGAATACGGTGGTTCCACGATTATTCTGCTTTTTCAGAAGGATGTCGTACAGCTGCTGCCGAAATATAAAAGCCTGCTTTTTTCAGGCCACGAGTTGCCTGTCAGCATTGGGCAACCGTACGGTATCGTTCTGTGACACTTTTCTGACAGTTTCCTGACAGCTTTCCGGTGGAAGTATCCCATGGAATATGCTATACTATGGATAACGGAAACAATCAGTTTCCGATACTCCACCTTATCTCGCCTGATGCCCGCTTTTGTTTTCCCATTCTCCTTGGCAAAAGCGGGCAATAGGGAAAACTGTATTCAGAAAGGAAGGCTATTGTATGAACAAAAAAACTCCTCACCGGGCTGCTGTGTTTGCATTTGCACTTGTCATGACTGCGGCTGCTATGACAGGCTGCGGCGGTCAGAAAGCTGCCACTAAGCCAAATACAGGAAAGCCCGGACTTTCCCAGCCCTTAACTCCAAGTGTTGGAAAGGAAAAGGGAAACAAAGCCAATGCAAAGGAGGGGAAGATCAAGGAAACCAAGCCCACGGACAAAAAGACCAAAGAGACCAAGCCTAAGAACGACAAGACAAAGGAAACCAAGGCAAAGGAGGACAAGTTAAAGGAAACCAAGGCAAAGGAGGACAAGACAAAGGAAACCAAGGCAAAGGAGGACAAGACAAAGGAAACCAAGGCAAAGGAGGACAA
>CACZPI010000166.1 GCA_902783005.1 uncultured Ruminococcus sp.
ACGAACAGCAGAATTATGACGTTCATGGTTTTCTTGCGTTTCAGATCTTTTTTCAGTATTCTCCAAAACATAGTGCATTCCTCCGTATCGTGTGTCGGTTTTCTCTATGCTCTGATTATACCACAGAAATTCTTAACAAGTCTTTAACTTTTGAAATGATGCAGATGGGATGACAGCGCTTTGTTGCTTTTGCTGCATTTGCGCAGGAAATTGTCGCTCCCCGGTACGGCGATTTCGGGTAAAGCGGGGAATTAACAAATACAACCGCTCTCTGAACGTGCAGGGAGCGGTTGCTGCAAATCACATCAGCGGGGCGATCAGCTTCATGATGCCGCCGAGTATTTTCATGGAGAGCTTTTCCTTCCGGATCGTTTCGGGCGTCACTCTCCTGCACCTGGCGAGGGTGGCCTCAAAGTCCTCTGCGATCTGCGGGATACAGCCCGTCCGGTACAGATAGGTCGCGCATTCAAAATGGTGGTAGAGACTTCTGTAATCAAGATTGATCGTGCCCACGACCGCCTTTTCCTGGTCGCTGACGAATACCTTTGCATGCACAAAGCCGGGGGTGTATTCATACAGCTTCACGCCTGCCTTGACGAGAGATCTGTAATGCGTTTTCGCCAGTGCATAGGCGGCCTTTTTATCAGGAATGCCGGGGAGGATGATCTTGACGTCAACGCCCCGCTGCGCCGCGAATTTCAGCGCCGTTTCCAGCTCGTTGTCCAGGATCAGGTAAGGCGTCATGATATGGACGTAGCTTTTGGCACGGTTCAGAATGTCCATATACACCATCTCGCCCACCTTGTCATCATCGAGCGGGCAGTCGCCGTAGGGCATCACAAAGCCGTCTGATTCCGCCTTGTATGGCGTGAGGAACGGATCCCATTCCGGCTCCTTTTCACTGATGTTCCACATCTGGAGAAACAGCAGCGTGAAGCTCTGCACGGCCTCACCGGTGAGCATCAGGGCGGTGTCCTTCCAATGCCCGAAGCGTTCGATCTTATTGATGTACTCGTCTGCAAGATTGACACCGCCGTTGAAGGCCACCTTGCCGTCGATCACAAGGATCTTTCTGTGGTCGCGGTAGTTGTACTGCGTGGAAATAAAGGGTGAGATCGGCGTGAAGGGCTTGCATCTGATGCCGAGCTTTTCCATTCGCTTGGGGTAATCGTGCGGCAGCAGGCTCACCTCGCACATGCCGTCATACATCACCCGGACATCCACGCCCTGTGCCGCCTTGTCAGCCAGGATCTTCAGGATGCTGCCCCACATGTAGCCTTCATCCACAATGAAATATTCCATGAAGATGAAGCGCTCTGCCTTTTTCAGCTCCTCAAGCATGGCGGCGAACTTGTCCTCGCCAAGCGGGAAATACTGTACCTGGGTGTGCTCATAGACCGGGAAAATTCCCGTTCTGCAAAGGTAGCGGCTCAGATCGTCCGTTCCGGAATCGATAAGCTCCGGCCTTTTGATCGTTTCGCTGTCCTGCCGGATCTTCTCGCGGCTTTGGGCGATCAGCTCTTCGACGCGCCATTTTATCATTCTGTGACCGATGTCCTGCCTGGTGTACCAGAGCATGATCGTCGCAGGTACGGGAAACAGCATGATAAGATTGAGCCATGTCAGCTTGGCCGACGGATCCATGTCGCAGTTGAACAGATAGAATATCATGCTGATTGAAAATACAAGCTGCACCAGGGCAAACAGCTTGAAATACTCCTCAAACCATCTGTACCCCAGATAGACAATGTAAAACTGTACCGCCATGAGCACCGCCACGATCCCCACACGGCTGAACACAATGCGCAATAGTCCCTTTTTCTTCCTCTTCACAAGCGTGATGATTTCATTTTCCATGATGATCTCCTTACTGCCGCCCCATACCGGGGCATTCCGATATTATTATAGCACAGAACCCGGTGCTTTGCAAGACTCTTGTGAACAGGCTGTCATACAGTCCGGCACCTCTTGCATTTCTCCCGGTTCTATGGTATCATATAGACAATCACATGATACAAAGGAGACATGAACCATGCGAAAGAACGGAAGTGTCACGATCGGCAATACGGAAATGTACTATGCTGCCTTCGGGCGCGGCAGCCGGATCCTGGTTGTTCTGCCCGGATTGTCCGACGGGCTGGCGACCGTCAGAGGGAAGGCGTGGATCCTGTCTTTGCCTTTCCGGAAATTCTTTCAAGGCTATACCGTGTACCTGTTCAGCCGGAAGAACCGGATGCCGGAAGGGTATTCCCTCCGGGATATGGCGCACGATCAGGTGCTTGCCCTGGAGAAGCTCGGCATTGCAAAATGCAGTCTCCTTGGTGTCTCACAGGGCGGCATGATCGCGCAGTACATCGCCATTGACTATCCGGAATTGGTGCAGAAGCTGATCCTTGCGGTCACAGCGCCCAATGCAAACCCTGTTCTCACAGAAAATGTCTCCGCCTGGATCGGCATGGCAAAGCGCGGTGATCACAGGGCGCTGATGACCGATACGGCTGAGAAGATGTATTCGGAGCCGTATCTGAGGAAGAACAGGAAGTATTTTCCCTTGCTTGCAAAGCTCACGAAGCCCGCGGATTACGACCGTTTCCTGAAAAATGCCCGCGCCATTCTGGAATTTGATGTGCGGGAGGAACTGGCAGGGATCCAGTGTCCGACCTTGATTGTCGCCGGTGACAATGACAAGACGCTCGGAAACGATGCCCCCTATGAAATGGAGCGGCGCATTCCCGGCAGCAGGCTGCATGTCTATGCGGGACTCGGGCACAGCGCCTTTGAGGAAGCGAAGGATTTTTATGACAGGGTTCTGGCGTTTTGCGAGGAATAAAAGCACGGAGCAGCACCGCGGTTTCAATGGTGCTGCTCCGGTTTTTGCTTGTGATAGTTCCTTTTGCTGTACCATATAAAAGGTCAAATCGGAATTACCGCATTGTGTATTTTTTAATTTATCGTTATTATGCATATAAATTCAAAAAGAACAATTCAATATTTTATACATCTGTACGAAATTATGGGACATTACCAATGCGGTACTTGTAGAGCTTTTCCGGGAATGTTATAATACATTTATAGAAAGAAAATTTCGCAACGGATCGGAATGGGCTGTGACCATACGTGATTCTCATAGAAATACGATCAGGGAAGAAACTATTATGAAAACGTTATGACAAAGATGGGTAACATGGGCTTTCTGGCGGCAATGGCTCTGGTCATTGCCGCCGAAGGTGCAGATACAGCTTGTTCGGAATGCTGACGATCCGCATGCCATGACGGCAAAGAAAGAACGAATCTTTGGGAAATCCCGACCGCATTTACCAAGAATCACAGAAAAGGAAGAGGATAGCACCATGGATATCAAACTGGTAAACCGCGGCAGCGAAGGTGAACTGTTCCTGACAGGCCGTATTGATGCGAATAATGCGGAGGAGATGGGCGCACTGCTGCTCGAGGTGGCGCAGCGTTTCCCGAATGTGACGCTGAATCTGCGGGATCTGTCCTATATCTCCAGTGCAGGTATGCTGAGAATCAAGTGATGCAAAAAGCGCATTTTTTGAAGAATCCGGCACCGCGACAGACAGCATGCAAAAAACAGAACGCTTGCATATGCAGGGATCCTCTGATACAGTTCGGGGATCCCTGTATCAACAATGGGAGGCCGTATTTTCATCTATATCCCGGCCGTTGAATGCGGCGGGCGTATCCGCATTCATTTATGAAGCACGCAAAACAAGCCACATCCAATACAAAGACCCGGCAGGGTCGGAAATGAGGTCAACGATGGAAAAGCTAACGATCAAAGCAAAGCTGGAGAACCTTAATAATGTAACAGAGTTCGTGGATTCGCAGCTCGAACAGATGGAACTGCCGATGAAGACACAGATGCAGATCGATCTGGCTGTGGAGGAGATCTTTGTCAACATTGCGCATTATGCCTATTCTCCGGAGGACGGCATGGCGATCATCGAGGTTGAACTGACAGAAGATCCGCGCGTTGTCATCACCTTCATTGACAGCGGCAAGCCCTTCAATCCCCTGGCCAATGAGGATCCGGACATCACCCAGACGGCAGATGAACGGAAGATCGGCGGCCTTGGCATCTTCATGGTCAAGAAGAGCATGGATAAGGTGTCGTATGAATACAAGGACGGCCACAATGTCCTGACGATCGAAAAGAAGCTCGAAGCAATCACGGAATAAGACACACGGCGGTACCAGGAGGTTATGATGGAAATTACACAGGAAAAAAACGGCAGCAGCCTGATCCTGCACATCAGCGGCAGGATCGACACCAAGACAGCCCCGGAGCTTGAAGCAGTTGTCAGAGCAGCGCTTGCAGAATTGACGGAGCTGGTATTTGATCTGGGGGAAACAGCCTATATTTCATCAGCAGGGCTTCGCATCCTGCTGCTTGCACAGAAGCAGATGAACCGGCAGGGCACGATGAAGGTCATCAATGTCAGCCAGGAGTTGATGGATATTTTTGAAGTAACGGGATTTCTGAATATCCTGACAATTGCGTGAGTGTCCTGACAGTATCAGAGAAATGGAGAGGATCATCTCATGAAAAAGATCTTGGGATTCAAATTCGGCGGGTTACAGCATAAGATCCTGAATCTTGTCCTGATCGTGTTTATTGCGGCGACGCTCTGTATGCTGGGCGTAACAGCCGTCAGAGCCAGGCACCTTGCACAGATCGTGAAGGATACCAGGGTGGAGCAGCAGGAGGCCATCCTGCAAAGCTCGACAGATACCCTGATGCAGAGCATCGACGCCTCCATGACAAAGACCAATGCGCTGCAGGCATATGTGGCAGATGACATGTTTTCGGATCTCAAATCGGATGTTATGACGCTGCAGACGCTTGCTACTGGTCTGTTCCAGAACAGGGAGCTCTTCCAGGATGCACCCTATGCGCTGCCGGATGCTTCAAAGGCAGGTCAGTACACGGCGCAGGTGCTTTATGAGGACGGTGTTGACTACACGCAGTCCGCGCTGCTCGGAACGGCGGCCTACATGGGCGAGACAATGACTGCCATGTGCGCCAATACGGAATACATGTACAACTGCTACATCGGACTTGCAGACGGAACCTTCTACATGATCGACCCGCATCCGGAGAACAAGTACGATGAAAACGGCGAGATCATCACGATCCCTGTCCGCCAGCGCCCGTGGTACACACAGGCAGTGGAAACCGGCGAGATCGGCTTCACCGGTGTCATGCCCGATACCTATATCAAAGCACCGTGCGTGACCTGCTCTGCCCCTGTGTATGCGGGCAATCAGCTCATCGGCGTTGTGGCGATCGACCTGTTCCTCGATTCGATGGAGGAATATGTCAACGAATCTGCCAAGAACGGCGGCTTCATCTATATCGTGAACGACAAGGGACAGGTGATTTTTGCACCGCATGACAACCCGCTCTTCGAGGTCGAGATGTATGAGGATTCCGATGACCTCAGAGAATCCGGGAATGCAGAACTGGCCTCCTTCATCCGCACGGCGCTGACGCAGTCCACAGGTCTGCAGAAGGTGAATATGGACGGGACTGCCTATTATATGGCGGGCTCACCGATGGAGACGGCCGGCTGGGCAGTTGTTTCGGCAGTCGAGGAATCCCTGACAGAGGCACCGGCCAAGGCATTGATCGCGGAATATGACCAGATCAATGACAAGGCCAGCGCAGCCTATGCGGACTCTACGAAAAAAATGGATCAGCGGACGATCGCTGTGATCGTACTGATCCTGCTGCTGGGCATTCTGGTGTCGCAGCTCGTGGCCGGCAAGATCGTCAAGCCGATCGAATCCATGACCGCGGAGATCATGGAAGGTGCCAAATCCGGCAAGCTGTTTGAAATGAAGCCGCTCTACAAGACCGGGGACGAGATCGAGGTGCTTGCCGAATCCTTTGACGATCTGTCCAAGAAGACCAAGCAGTACATCAGCGATATTACTTCGATCACCGCGGAGAAGGAACGCATCAGCACCGAGCTTTCGCTGGCGACCGAAATTCAGGCGGCAATGCTGCCGCATATCTTCCCGCCGTATCCGGATCGCAATGAATTCGATATTTATGCGGCGATGGAACCGGCCAGGGAGGTCGGCGGCGATTTCTATGACTTCTTCCTCATTGACGAGGATCATATGTGCCTTGTCATGGCAGATGTATCCGGCAAGGGCATTCCGGCAGCACTGTTCATGATGATCTCCAAGACCATTTTGCAGAGCTGTGCAAAGATGGGCATTTCGGCAGCCGAGATCCTGACCAGAACGAATGATGCCCTGTGCTCCAATAACCAGGCAGAAATGTTCGTGACAACCTGGGTCGGCATCCTCGAGCTTTCCACGGGCAAGCTGACCTGCGCGAATGCCGGTCATGAATATCCCGTGCTCAGGAGAGCAGAAGGCAAGTTTGAGCTGTACAAGGATAAGCATGACATTGTCATCGGCTGGATGGAAGGCCTGGAATATGAGGAATACACCCTCATGCTCCATCCGGGCGACCGGCTCTTCCTCTATACCGACGGTGTGCCGGAGGCAACGGATGCGGAGAACAGGATGTTCGGCAATGAACGGATGGTGGATGCGCTCAACAGCGACCCGGATGCAACGCCGAGACAACTGCTGATCAATGTGCGGGAGGCAGTACGCGGCTTTGTCAAGGATGCAGAGCAGTTCGATGACCTGACGATGCTGTGCATCGAGTACAAGGGCAAGAATCAGAAGAAGTCCTCCTGATGCAAAACGTTCAAGATCAGATACGGAGAATTCCGTGAAAACCGATACGAGGTGAATCAGATATGAAACGAATGGTGTCCGTGCTTTGCGGTATTGCGGTGCTGCTGTCCTGTACCGGGCTGAGGGCTTTTGCCGAAACGCCTGTGCCGGCGGATATTGACCCTGTTGTATATGAAAAGATCCTGTCCACCGGGCAGTATGCCGATCCGAATATGGACGGCATCATGACCGAGGAGGAGCTGCGGAAGACAGACCGCCTGTCGATCGACATGGAGGGCGTGTCGGATCTGTCCTGGCTGCAATATATGGAAAGCTGCAAGCTGATCCAGTTCCGGGGCGGAACGATCACCGATTATTCGCCCGTCAAGGATCTGCCGGCGCTGAAGACGCTGCAGATGTATTCCGTGCCTGCCACCGATATTTCCTTTGCCAAGGACATGGATCTTGACGAATTCCGCATCATTGACATGCCGCAGATCACGCTTGCCCAGCGCCTGGAGATCGCACAGTGGCAGGAGGATCTCACTGTGGAGCAGGGCTTTTCGGAAATATTCCGTCTCAAGCCCAGCGGACTGCTCGGAGATCCCCTGAAATGCAGCATGGAGATCGAGGATCTGTCTGTGGCACGCGTTCTCAACGGCTTCCATTCCAGCCTCTTTGACGGCGGCAATGTATTTGCCGTGGCACCGGGTACGACATCCTACCGGCTTCTGACTGCGGACGGCGAGGAGGCCTACCGCGGCACCATCACGGTAACGGCAAACGAGCCCTACGACCCGCCGGTCGGGGAGGGGGAATGCACGGCGGAGAGCTACGGGTCGTATTACTATGATACCAAGGGCGTTGTGCTGCGCGACGGCACGCTGTACGGTTTCTCCACGGGTGAGCCGGAGATTCTGGAGGAGCATGTCAAGGCCTATGCCTCCGACTATCGCTACACCTCCACCCGCGGCATCTATCAGCATTTCGATGCGGTCGTCAAGGAGGACGGCACCCTTTTGCTGAATAAGAAGGTCGTCCCCGGCATGGACTGTGCGGATATTCAGAACGAATGCGTCATTACCAGGAGCGGGGAGCTCTACGGCATCTATCCGGTCGGCAGGGAGATCGGGCTTGTGAAGATCGCGGATGATTTCAAGGAATTTTCCTACACCGCCGATGCATTCTACATCAATCAGAACGGCGAGGTCATCGGCTATGAGATCGACCTGCTCGATGACAACCAGCCGTCTGTCAAGCTGTTCCCGACCGGGATCATGAATCCGGTCTCAATGCATTACAATCTGTTTGTGGACGAGAATCATGTGCTCTGGCATCCGGCAGTGCGCTACGGTGAGCTGAGCATCTCCCAAATCGCAGAGAATGTCAAGGAGGTCGGCTATTATCCGACCGGGGAGTATTACCTGGAGGAATACCTGTATCTTTCGGAGGACGGCACCTATCATGCGGTCTACGGTGACGATACGGGGCTGACTCCCGTGCCGGACAATCCGGCGCGGTACGGATTCCTGAAGATGAACAGCTATTCGGTCAGCGCCTACAAGGACGAAGCGGCGGGCGATGACGGATCGGTCGTGTATATCCTGAATCCCGACCACACACTGACGCTGAACCGGAACGGAGCACATGCGGCGATCACGCATGTCGAGAAGATCATGACGATCCGCTATGACAAGACCCTTGGTGAGGGGTATGTCTATTTCTTCCGCACGGACGGAAGCATCTGGCGGTATTGCTTTGAACGAAAGGCATTTGAGGAGATCATGCCCCCGCAGCAGGCGGCAGAGACAGTTCCCGGCGATGTCAGCGGCGACGGCACATTCGGCGTCACGGATCTGATATGCTTCCAGAAATGGCTCCTTGCAATGCCGGACGCAGAGCTGACCAACTGGAAAGCGGCGGATCTGTATGCGGACGGCCGCCTGGATATTCTGGATCTTGCCGTCATGAAGCATGCGCTGCTGCGGGAGAAGACAACATGATTTTTTATTTTTCATCCACGGGCAACTGCCGGTATGTGGCGCAGCGAATTGCAGAATCGACCGGGGACAAGGCAGTTTCCATGCTTGACTGCCTGAACCGGCAGGAGCTGGCATTCCCGGACTGTGAGGTGCTGGGCATTGTATCCCCGACCTATGCATGGGGTCTGCCGGATATTGTAGACCGCTTCCTGCAAAATGTGAAGATCAACAGCCGGTATACCTTCTTCATCGCGACCTACGGCACCACACCGGGCAATACGGCGTATTTCGCGGAAAAGTATCTGGGCAGGAAGATCGACGCCCGGTTCAGCCTGCGGATGCCGGATAATTTCACACCGTGGTTCGACCTGTCCGATCCGGAGCAGGTGGCCGCCACGAATGCAGCGGCATCCGAACGGCTCAAGGATTATATCCGGCTTATCAAGGGGCGGGAGACTGGCAGCTTCATGAAGCGTCAGGCGCCCGATTTCACGAGCATCTTTCATCGTGCAGCCTATGACTGGCTCCGGAAAACGTCCAATTTCCGCGTGAAAGCATCCTGCATCGGCTGCGGGCTCTGCGCGGAGAAATGTCCGAATGAGGCCATTGCGCTGCGTGACGGGAGGCCTGTCTGGGTGAAGGAAAAATGTACAATGTGTCTTGGCTGTCTGCACCGCTGTCCGAAATTTGCGATCCGGTACGGACGCTCGGACAAGCACGGGCAGTACCGGCATCCCGGAAAATGAAAAACGCACAGTAAACAGAACCCCCTTCCTGCATAAGACGAATACCCATATAGAAGTTTTGCCCCTGAGTGTTACAAAGCACTCGGGGGCATTGTGCATATTTATGTTGCTAAGCTAAACCTGTTACTGTTTGTCAAGCCCTTTTTAAAAGATTTTTTAACATACTAGTTTTCAACACATAGGCATGACAATAAAGCCGAAT
>CACZPI010000167.1 GCA_902783005.1 uncultured Ruminococcus sp.
ACCTGCTCGGTAAGCGTGTTGACTATTCCGGCCGTTCGGTTATCGTCGTAGGTCCTGAGCTCAAGATGTACCAGTGTGGTCTTCCGAAGGAAATGGCACTCGAGCTCTTCAAGCCGTTCGTACTCAAGAGACTCGTTGACACCGGCTTTATCGCCAACATCAAGAGCGCCCGCAAGATCGTTGACCGTGCCAATGACAAGCAGGTATGGGATGCCCTGGAGCATGTCATCAAGTCCCATCCTGTTCTGCTCAACCGTGCCCCCACGCTGCACCGTCTGGGTATCCAGGCATTCGAGCCGATCCTCGTTGAGGGTCGTGCCCTGAAGCTGCATCCGCTGGTTTGCTCGGCATTCAACGCCGACTTCGACGGCGACCAGATGGCCGTGCATCTTCCCCTGTCCGCTGAGGCACAGGCAGAAGCACGCTTCCTGATGCTCGCTGCCAATAACCTGCTCAAGCCGTCTGACGGCCGTCCGGTTGCCGTTCCTTCTCAGGATATGGTGCTTGGTTCCTACTATCTGACCATGGAAAAGCCCGGCGACAAGGGTACCGGCAAGGTATTCCGCGATGTCGATGAGGCTATGATGGCTTACTATGAGGGTGACGTTACCCTGCATGCGCCGATCCGCGTCCGCATCACCAAGGATGTGGCTGAGAAGAAGCTCTCCAAGATCATCGACTGCACCATCGGCCGTCTGATCTTCAATGAG
Source organism: uncultured Ruminococcus sp. (assembly GCA_902783005.1). Lineage (GTDB taxonomy): Bacteria > Bacillota > Clostridia > Oscillospirales > Ruminococcaceae > UBA3855. Next base: position 711 of record CACZPI010000167.1, read on the forward strand.
AATATTCCGCAGAACCTTGGCTATGTAGACCGCACCAATTCGGAGCGCCAGTTCGATCTGGAGATCTCCTTCCTCGTCAAGAAGGGCAACCTCTCCGAGATCATCGACCGCTGCATCCGCATTCACGGTACGACCACCACTTCCGAAGTCCTTGACAAAATCAAGGCACTCGGCTTCAAGTTCTCCACACGCTCCGGTATCACGACTGCTGTCTGCGATGCAACCATTCCGCCGCAGAAGAAGGCGATCCTGGCCGAGGCTGATGAAAAAATCGAGGAGATCACCGAGTATTACAACCAGGGCTACCTCTCTGAAACCGAGAAGTCCCGCTTCGTCGTACAGACCTGGAATGCCGCTACCGACAAGGTTACCGATGCACTGAAGAAGAACATGGATCCGTACAACCCCATCCAGATGATGGCGGACTCCGGTGCCCGTGGTTCTATCGCACAGCTTCGTCAGCTCGCCGGTATGCGTGGTCTGATCAACAATACCTCCGGTACCACCATCGAAATTCCGATTCGTGCCAACTACCGTGAAGGTCTGAACATTCTGGAGTACTTCATCTCCTCCCGTGGCGCCCGTAAGGGTCTGGCCGATACCGCACTTCGTACCGCAGACTCCGGTTACCTGACCCGTCGTCTGGTCGATGTTTCGCAGGATGTCATCATCCGCGAGCAGGACTGCATGACGGAGGACGGCATCGAGGTTTACGAGATTTCCAAGATCAACTCCCAGCGTGAGCAGGTGATCTCCCTGATTCCTGACGAGAACGGTGAGTACGATCCGGAGGTCAAGGAGAAGCACTGCTACCTCCTTGAGGATATGCGTGATCCGAACACCAATGAGCTGATCTACCGCAAGCAGCTTCCTCTGAATGCCGCTGCACTGGCAAAGATCCATGAGGTGACCGGTCAGGATTCCCTGAATGTCCGCATCCTCATCAAGGAAATGATCGAGCCGATGGCAGATCGTCTGATCGGCCGCTACCTGTGCACCGATCTGCGTGATTCCGAGACCGGCGAACTCGTCATCAGCAAGGATAAACTGCTGACCGAGAAGGATGCTGCCCGCATCATTGACCAGGGCGTTGAGCGCATCAAGATCCGCTCCGTGCTCAAGTGCCGTGCAAAGCTCGGTGCCTGCGCAAAGTGCTACGGTGCAAACCTGGCCAACAACAATCTGGTTTCCGTCGGTGAGGCCGTCGGCATTATCGCCGCACAGTCCATCGGTGAGCCTGGTACACAGCTGACCATGAGAACCTTCCACACCGGTGGTATCGCATCCGGTGGTGAGGGTGACATCACACAGGGTCTTCCCCGTGTCGAGGAGCTGTTCGAGGCCAGAAAGCCCAAGAATGCAGCCATTATCGCCAGCATGGCAGGTACGCTGCATCTGGCTGAGGAGAAGAACATGCGCACACTGACCATTGTCGGTGATGACGGAGACTCCGAGACCATTTCCATCCCCTACAACTACAAGTACTGCTCCTATGTCCGCGAGGGTCACCATGTGGAGAAGGGTGAGCGTCTGACTGAGGGTAATATCTACCCGGCACGCATTCTTGAGGTACTCGACACCTCTGCCGTTCAGGATTACATCATTTCTGAAGTCCAGAAGGTTTACCGTACCCAGGGTGTTGACATCAACGATAAGCACATCGAGGTTATCGTTCGTCAGATGCTGCGCAAGGTACGCATCGAGGATGCAGGCTCCAGCCACAGCATGACTGATGTGGAGTACCTGCTGCCCGGAACGCTGGTAGAGCGCAAGAAGATCACCGCGATCAACGAGCGCATTCAGGAACAGATCGACGCAGGCGATACCGAGGCAAAGCTCGTCGAGGTAAGCCCTGTCCTGCAGGGAATCACCAAGGCAGCTTCCAGCTCCGATTCGTTCATGTCGGCCGCTTCCTTCCAGGAGACCACCAAGGCTCTGACCGATGCAGCCATCCGCGGCAAGGTCGATCACCTCGAAGGCCTCAAGGAGAACGTTATCATCGGTAAGCTCATTCCGGCCGGCACCGGTATGGATGTTTACAACAACGTCCGTCTGGTCAAGACCAACAAGGGCGAAACCGCAGAGCATCCGGCTCCTGCGGCACCGAAGGTATAATTCCCCCGCAATATCGCATCAAAGTCCTCCGCACCATTGCGGAGGACTTTTCTTGTCCGATGCTGCATAGAATAATCTGGAAGCGGGAAAACACGCTGCTGCTCTTTACAAATGCCGGAATATGTGCTATACTGATAAGTGGTGAAACAACGAATGCTGTCGAAAGGAGTCCTGCCATGCACAAAATGAAGCTCGCGGTGATCGGTCAGTCGCTGCTCATTATCGTGCTGCTCTGCGCAGTGGTCGGACTCCTGATCCGGCTTCACAATGCCGCAATTCCAAAACAGTTAGAGGAACCGGTTTCCATTACGGAAGTCCAGGTCATGCCGACCGAGGTCATCTATGAAACAACAGGCGAAAAGATTTTTCTCCAGGAAGGCGGCTACGGACAGATCTGGCTGCCGGTGCTGGCCAATGTCCCGAAATGCTCTCACGATCTGGAAAAGCTGGTAAGGCGCAACGGCAGAATGTACTATGTCGAGGATCATCACATCACCTCTGCCGTCGGTGTGGATGTCTCTTCCCATCAGAAAGAGATCGACTGGGAAAAGGTCAAGGCTTCCGGCGTGGAATTTGCCATGATCCGCTGCGGATTCCGCGGCTACGGCTCCGGCAAGCTGGCCGTGGATACCTGCTTCGACCAGAATCTTGAAGGCGCTTTGAATGCAGGACTGGATGTGGGGATCTATTTCTACTCACAGGCCATCACCCCCGAGGAAGCCGAGGAAGAAGCAGAAATGACGATCCGGCTGATCGGGGATGCACCGCTGACCTATCCGGTGGTCTACGACTGGGAGACGGTGTCGGAGGATCAGGCACGGACGGACGGCATTTCCGTCGATACCCTCACCGATTGCTCCGTTGCATTCTGCCGGAAGATCGAGGCGGCCGGCTTTACACCGATGGTGTACCAGAACAAACGCACCGCCCTCCTCAAGCTCGACCTGCCGCGCCTGACGGATTACGATTTCTGGCTCGCGGAATACGGCAGCGAACCGACCTATTACTATGACTACCGGATGTGGCAGTACTGCTCCGACGGTCGGGTGCCGGGCATTACAGGAGATGTGGATCTCAACATCTGCTTTGCACCCTACCGGAATGAACCCCAAGAAACCACAGGAGACGAATAAATGAAGATCAGACGCTCAACCCGGATCATGCTGGCACTCGCTGTGCTCATGATCGCGGTCAATATTGCCGCAAGGTTCTTCCCTGCTGCGGTGGATGTCTACATACAGCGCATTTTTCCGTACTACCCCGGCATCTGGAGCCGGTTCACAGGGCTTTTTCCCTTCTCCGTCGGTGAATGGATGATCGTGGCAGGCATCGTGCTGCTGGTGATCGCCCTGCCGCTGTACCTCATCCTGATGCTGATTTTCCGGCATGACAACGATAAGAAAACTGTTGCGGCCTCCTGGTACGGACGCTTTTACGGATGGGTGCTGACGCTTGTCCTCTGTGTTGTAACGATGCGCTTTACGGTGCTGTACCGCGGAACACAGCTGAGCAAGACGATCGGTCATACGGAATATTCCGATGCACAGGTGCTGGAGGTCGTTTCCGCGCTGGTCGATCAGGCCAATGCACTCTCTCCGCTGGTGGCACGCGATGAATCCGGATTCTTTGCCATGACGGATGACCTGATGCCGGAGGCAAAGGCCTGCATGACGCGGCTTTCGGAGGATTATCCCCAGTTCCGGGGGTATTATCCGGATGCCAAGCCGATCCACCATGCGTATTTCTTCTCACAGCAAAATCTGCTGGGGATCTATTTTCCGCATTCCATGGAAGCCATTTATAATCCTGTGGTCTATCCGGTCAATCTGCCGTCTACGGTCTGCCATGAATATACGCACCTGAAAGGCAACATCTTCGAGGATGAGGCCGGGTATTATGCGTATCTGGCATGCATGACAAGTGATTCTCCGGACTTCCGCTATTCAGCCACCATTTCAGCGCTGGAATGGTTCACCCCGGAATTCGGGGATCCGGCAGCGTGGGAGCAGTACACGCTCATCATTGACACACTTGATCCGGGCGTACAGCAGGATATGTACCGCTTTATCCCGGAGGAATACTGGGAGGAGCACAAGGACGAGGAGGTCATTCCCACTGCCATTGTCTCTGACACCGCTGACGCGGTCATGGATGCGAGCCTGAAGGTCAACGGCATTCCGGAAGGGACAGGCTCCTACAGCGGCATGACGCTGCTGCTTTTGCATCATTATCTGGACGAAAACTGACACAATCCCCCTCGCAGGAGGGGGATTTTTCCGGCGTCTGCTTGACAACCGAGGCAGATTGTGGTAAACTATTAGAGTACGAAAAATCCCGAAACACGAAAGGATCATCAATGGCAAAACGTAAGGAACCGAAAAAAGCAAAGGCACCGCTGCTCGATGCCTGGTTTGAAGGTGCAGGCACCACACAGGAGGAGTCCATCACCGATACACTGGAAAAGAATTATCTGCCCTATGCGATGAGTGTCATCATTTCGCGTGCGCTGCCGGAAATCGACGGCTTCAAGCCCTCTCACCGCAAGCTGCTGTATACGATGTATAAAATGGGTCTGCTGACCGGAGCGCGTACCAAGTCCGCGAATGTCGTCGGCCAGACCATGCGCCTGAATCCCCACGGCGACCAGGCGATTTATGAGACAATGGTGCGTCTGACCCGCGCCAATGAATGCCTGCTGCATCCGTATGTGGATTCCAAGGGTAACTTCGGTAAGCATTATTCACGGGATATGGCATTCGCTGCATCCCGATACACCGAGGTCAAGCTCGCACCCATCTGCGAGACGCTCTTCTCGGAGATCGACAAGGAAACGGTCGATTTCATTCCGAACTACGACAATACCATGACAGAGCCCGCCCTGCTCCCGGCGACCTTCCCGTCTGTGCTGGTCAATGCCAATATGGGCATTGCGGTTTCCATGGCAAGCAATATCTGCCCGTTCAATCTCGCAGAGCTTTGTGAAACCGTCATTGCACTGATGAAGGATCCGGCGCATGACATTCTCTCGACACTGAAAGGGCCGGACTTCCCCGGCGGCGGTTATCTGATCTATGACGAGGCAGAGCTGCGGCGTGTCTACGATACCGGACGCGGTTCCCTGCGCATCCGTTCCAAATGGAATTTTGACAAGGCGGCAGGCTGCATTGAAATTACGGAAATTCCCTATACAACGACCGTGGAACAGATCATGGACAAGATCACCGAGCTTGTCAAGGCCGGCAAGCTGCGTGAGGTGAGCAATGCGCGTGATGAGACTGACCTGAGCGGTCTGCGCATGGCTATTGATGTCAAGCGCGGCACGGATCCGGACAAGCTCATGCAGAAGCTCTTCCGCATGACGCCGCTGCAGGACAGCTTCGGATGCAATTTCAACATTCTCATCGGCAATTCCCCACGCGTCATGGGTGTCCGGGAAATTCTCGAGGAATGGCTTGCATTCCGGCAGGAATGCGTGCGCAGGCGCGTATTCCACGATATGACCAAAAAGAAGGAGCGCCTGCATCTGCTGGAGGGTCTGAAAAAGATCCTGCTCGATATTGACAAGGCGATCGCCATTATCCGTGCAACGCCGGAGGAAGCACTGGTCGTCCGGAACCTCATGGACGGCTTCTCCATTGATGAGATCCAGGCAGAGTATGTTGCAGAAATCAAGCTGCGTCATCTCAACCGCGAATTCATCATGAACAAGATCGAGGATGTGGACAAGCTGCGTGAAGAGATCGCAGACATGGAGGACATTCTCGAAAAGCCCAGGCGCATTCAGAAGCTGATCGCCAAGGAGCTGCAGGAAACTGCCAAGAAGTACGGCCAGCCCCGCAAGACCATGTTTATCCATCTGACCGAAGAGGAGGAAGCACCGGTTGAGGAAGAAGCACCGGATTATCCGGTTCATCTGTTCCTCTCGAAGGAAGGCTACTTCAAGAAGATCACCCCGCAATCGCTGCGCATGAGCGGTGAACAGAAGGTCAAGGAGGGTGACTGCATTGTGCTGGCACAGGAGGCCACCAACCGTACGGAGCTGCTGTTCTTCACGGACAAGGCACAGGTCTACAAGGCAAGGGCATCGGTATTCGACGATACCAAGGCCTCTGTCCTTGGTGATTACATCCCGGTCAAGCTCGGCTTTGACGAGGATGAGCATGTGGCCGGTCTTGTCATCACGACCGATTACAGCGGACAATTGCTGTTTGTCTTTGAAAACGGCAAGGCCGCCAAGGTGCCGCTCTCTGCCTATGCGACCAAGACCAACCGCAAGCGCCTGACGGGTGCCTATTCCGATAAATCCCCGCTGGTACAGCTTTTGTATCTGACGGAGGATGTACCGCTGCTGCTGCGTTCCTCCGGCAATCGTGCCATCCTGACGGACACCGCACAGATCCCGGAGAAGACGACCCGTTCGACACAGGGCGTGAATGTCATGACGCTCAAAGCCAAGCAGACTGTGACGGCTGCCGAGATCCTCCAGGGAGAACGGCTGGCACAGGTAGAGACCTTCCGTGTCAAGACCCTTCCGGCTGCCGGCAAGCTGGCGAAGGATCTGGAGGAAGCCAACCAGATGCCGCTGGTATAACACACAAAGCCACGCTGTATGACATGCATGCAGCGTGGTTTCTTGTTTCCGAACGCAAAATCCCTGCCGGAGCCGGCAGGGATTTGTGAATCAGAGCTTGTTCTTTTCCTTTTCCAGGGCGGAGATCAGATCGTCGATCGAATCGGTAGCCGCAATATCCGGATTGATCTTGGTACCGGACTTTGCTGCACGCAGCTCGGCAGCATTGATGATGTCATCAATATTCGGGGAAGAGTAATGCTTCTCCTCCACAGGCTCCGCAGGCTTCTCGACCTTCGGTGCGGGTGCCGGTGCTTGTTCGATCGGACGGACAGCGGCAGAAGTATCCGATACCGGATTCGGATTCCGTCTGGCGGATTCCTCCACTTCGGCTGTGCTGTAAACCTGTGTTCCGGCCTCACGCGCTGCCTGCTCAGCATTCACGCGGTCAATATCCTCCTGCTCCACCTTCTTGAACTTTGCAGTACGCTCTGCAACGGCCTTCTGATAAGGAGAATCTTCATTGACCGGCTTGGAGGCGAAGTTGTCTGCAATGGATTCCTTCTTCTTCTCAAGCACCTCATCACCGGCAGCAGCCTGCTCCGGATCAAACAGCGGCGCCTTCTTGGCAGGCTTGCGGCTGAGCTGCTCTGCCTCTTCCTCATCAAAGAAGAAGTCTTCATCGTCGATCTCCTCACGGCTGCTCTTGGCGATCTTCACCAGCAGCATGATAATGAGGATGACGCACGGTGCCACCAGCAGGCACATCAGACCGGCTACAGATGTTGCAAACTGTACGAAGGTGTAGAGCTCACAGCTTGCCCACTTGCACTGTGCAATGATATTCGTGCGCGGAATGGCCAGCTCACTGCCCTGCTCCACAGCGGTACCGGGGTAGTAATTCGTGGAACCGTCCTCATTGACATCAATATTGTAGATGACGCGCATCGCCAGATTGCCGCTTGACAGATAGCACAGCACCTTATTGCCGGGCAGGAGAGCCGTATCGGTCGCCTCCTTGGAAAATACCAGCGAATTCTGCGGCACATCCGGAGCAAGCTCGTCTGATTCCTGCAGGTACAGGTAATACCCTGCAACCTTCGGGACACGGTCGCCGGAAAAGATCACATTTGCCGTCACCGTGACCGCGATGGTCAGCAGCATCAGAATGACAAACAGGATCACAAAGACGGATCTGGACTTCTTGGGTTTTGAATTACTCATCCGGGGTACTCCTTTCGTGGGCTTCCTGTAGAAGCACGGCCGCATACCTGTATAAAGCAGCCTTCATGTGTACGTTACTTCTATTATACCATATCCCTCTGTATTTTGCAAGCCCTTTCCGGAAATTCCATACGAATTTCATTTTCAATCAAGCACATAATCTTTTTATCAAATTCACTATGAAAACCAAAAGTGAAACAAAAGATAATGCAAAGGGCAGAATCCCAAATAATACAAGTCCCTTAACGGATGTAACAAAAGCAACATAATCATATAATTCACAACTTGCCCACTTGCACTGTGCAATGATATTCGTGCGCGGAATGGCCAGCTCACTGCCCTGCTCTTCGTTGGTACCAGGGTAAAAATACGTGGTACCATCTTCATTGACATCAATATTGTAGATGGCCCGCATAGCCAGATTTCCGCTTGCCAGATAGCACAGCACCTTATTGCCGGGCAGGAGAGCCGTATCGGTTGCCTCCTTGGCAAACACCAGCGAATTCTGCGGCACATCCGGCGAGAGTTCATCAGACTCCTGCAAATAAAGGTAGTATTCTCCCACCTTCGGGACACGGTCGCCGGAAAAGAAAATATTACTTATATATGTTAAAACAGCCAGCAACAACAGGATAATCGCAAGTATCAGGAATACAAAAACAGGTGCTGTTTTCTTCTTTCCCATCTAAATCCCCCTCCCTTATGAACTAACATTATTATACAATACTTATTTGAAAGTTGCAAGCCCTTTCCGGAAATTCCACATCGTTTTTTCTACAGCAAAAAACACTCCCCGCAGAATCCTGCAGGGAGTGGATCAGAACCAAAACTCAGCCGATCATGCTTGCAACTTCTGCTGCAAAGTCGTCAGCCTTCTTCTCGATGCCCTCGCCGAGCTCGAAGCATACGAATGCGGTTACATCGATCGGAGCACCTGCCTCCTTGGCCTTGGTGTCCACATACTGCTTCACGGAGAGCTTGTTCTCCTTAACGAATGCCTGCTCGAGGAGGCAGATCTCGGAATACATCTTGCCGAGCTTGCCCTCTGCGATCTTGACCTTTGCCTGCTCCGGCTTGGAAGCCATCTTCGGATCCTCTTCCATCTGCTTGAGGATGATCTCCTTCTCCTCGTCTACGCGGGACTGCGGAACGTCCTCACGCTTGAGGAACTCCGGATGCATTGCAGCAACCTGGAAGTCAAGATCCTTCAGAGCCTCGAGAACCGGCTCAGAAGCGCCGGCAGTGGTGTTGGCTGCTACGAGAGCGCCTGCCAGACCGCCCTGGTGGATGTACGGTACAACTGCATCGCCGGTCAGACGAGCAAAGCGGCGGATCTTCATGTTCTCACGGATGGAGAGGAACAGCTCCTGCAGAGCCTCGGCAACGGTGCTGCTGCCGCCTGCGATGGTAGCTGCATTCAGAGCGTCGAGATCCTTCGGATCCTGCTCGATAACAGTCTTTGCAACTGCCTCAACGAACTCCTTGAACTTCGGGTTCTTTGCAGCGAAGTCGGTCTCGATGTTGACCTCGACAACGGCACCTACGGTGTGGGTGTCATTGACCAGAGCCAGTGCCAGACCCTCGGCTGCTACACGGCCAGCCTTCTTTGCCTGGGTAGCCAGACCCTTTTCGCGGAGAATCTGGATAGCCTTGTCCTTGTCGCCCTCAGCCTCAGTCAGAGCCTTCTTGCAATCCATCATGCCGGCACCGGTCATCTGGCGCAGCTCGTTGATATCCTGAACGGTAATTTTACCTGCCATTGTAATCACTCTTTCTTAAAATTATTTTTGCTTAAAATTATTTTTGAATTTTATGACAAGAGGAGCTTTCCGGGCGCTGTGCTCGGGAAGCTCCCTCTCATGCAGTGCTTATTCAGCGTCAGCAGCCTCTTCGGCAACTGCCTGCTCGGCAGCTTCCTGATCGGCGCCCTGTCTGCCCTCAATGATGGCATTGGCGATGGTGCCTGCGATCAGCTTGACAGCGCGAATAGCGTCGTCGTTGCCCGGAATCACATAGTCAACCTCGTCCGGATCGCAGTTGGTATCCACGATTGCTACGATCGGGATGTTCAGCTTCTTAGCCTCAGCTACAGCGATCTTCTCCTTGCGCGGATCAACGATGAAGAGTGCGCCCGGCAGCTTCTTCATGTTCTTGATGCCTCCCATGAACTTCTCAAGACGCTCGATCTCGAGGTTCAGCTTAACGACTTCCTTCTTCGGCAGCAGAGCGAAAGTGCCGTCCTCAGCCATCTGGTGAAGCTGCTCCAGTCTCTGGATTCTTCTCTGGATGGTCTTGAAGTTGGTCATCATGCCGCCCAGCCAGCGTGCATTGACATAGTGTGCGCCTGCGCGGGTAGCTTCCTCACGGATGGAGTCGCTTGCCTGCTTCTTGGTGCCGACGAACAGAACCTCCTGGCCCTGTGCAGAGATCTCGCGGACGAAGTTATAAGCCTCCTCCAGCTTCTTGACGGTCTTCTGCAGGTCGATGATGTAGATACCGTTTCTCTCGGTGAAGATGTACGGAGCCATCTTCGGGTTCCAGCGTCTGGTCTGATGACCGAAGTGTACGCCTGCTTCGAGCAGCTGCTTCATAGATACTACGCTCATTGTAGTTCCTCCTAAAATAGTGTTTGGTTTTTCGCGTTGATGCTTTATAAGGCACACGCGATCTTCTTGAATCCTCCGCCCGCTGTCCGTCCGACAACCCGGTCGTGATCCGGGCACCATGCCACGGAATCGCAGGGCGTGCGAAATCTTTATTATTATACCACAGATCAGCATGGATTGCAATAGAAATATGCCGTGCAGAATTGTAGAATTTTCCTGTTGATACAAAGTCTGTATTCGTCAGGATCCACAATTTCTGCATCAATCCCGCTTGTGCTTATCCTGCTTGTTCGACTTTTTCTGGTTCTTCTTTCCTGCCCCGGCCATCACCGTACACAGGACAAGCAGTACCAGTGCGATCACAGCCAGCACGATAAACAGCACAATATTCCGGCTGTCTCCGGTCTGTACGCTTGTTTCCACAACAGTATTCAGCATGATGACACCTCTTTTCATGAGTTTCTGTGGATTCAGTATAGCATATCCCGGCAGGAAAGTCAAGGCTTTCCCTTGCAATGGGAACCATTCTGTGCTATACTATATTATAAAGTATCCCGGAGGTGAATCACATGGAATTTGATATGACACACTGTACCCTGTGTCCCCGCCGGTGCGGCGCCGACCGTACAAAGGCTGCCGGTATCTGCGGCGGACGCGATTCCCTGCGTGCGGCACGCGCTGCCCTGCATCCGTGGGAGGAGCCCTGTATCAGCGGCACAAAGGGTTCCGGGACGGTGTTTTTCTCCGGCTGCGTACTGCATTGCCGGTTCTGTCAGAATGCCGTCATTTCCGCAGAGCCCTTCGGAAAGGACATCTCCGCCGCCCGCCTCACCGAGATCTTCCTGGAATTGCAGGAGCAGGGTGCCCACAATATCAATCTGGTCACCGGCGGGCATTTCATTCCCTGGATCGCCCGCGCACTGGAGGAAGCCAGGCCGGCGCTCCGGATCCCTGTTGTCTGGAATTCCGGCGGCTATGAGCTTGCAGAAGCCCTGATGATGCTTGACGGGCTGGTGGATGTATACCTCCCCGATTTCAAATTCTTCGATCCGGACACGGCACGTAATTACGCCTTGGCGCCGGATTATCCGCAGATCGCAGAGACTGCGCTTGCTCAGATGCTGCAGCAGACCGGAGACCGCATCTGGAACGGTGATCTTCTCACCCGCGGCGTGATCGTCCGGCATCTGGTACTCCCCGGGCATCGGCACGAATCCATTGCATTGCTGCATCATCTGGCAGAGCGCTTCGGTGCAGATGCGTTTCTGCTCAGTCTCATGGCGCAGTATACACCCATGCGGGAGGATCCGGATTATCCCGAGCTGAACCGGCGCATTACGAAGATGGAATACAATTCCGTCTGCAAGGCTGCACAGGATCTTGGCTTTGACGGGTATTTCCAGGAAAAATCCTCGGCGGATGCCTCCTATACCCCTGATTTCTCGCTGCAGGGCATCTGAATCCAAAATCCCCCTGAGAGATTCTCAGGGGGATCGTTGTTTGTTATTCGTCGAGATCCTCGTAATCCGGGGTAGCGGTCTTGGTCTCGGCTGCTGCATCATTGAGTGCAACCGTGATGACAAAGCCGTCCATATTGTTGCCGGATACCACATACGGGGTATCATCGCCCGGAACGGAGAAATTCGTGGAAGAGCTGCTGCTGTTGGCCGGAATGTAGTACACGCCGTATTCCGCATCGCCGCTCTTGATCTTGAGCATGTCGTCAATGGAATACTCCTTGACGGCCTCGAGGTATTCCTCCAGGCAGAGCTCATTCTCGGTAATGTAGGTCGCAGCCGCTACACCGACATAACGGAAGGTCGCCGTGCGGCGGGTCGTGATGCTGTCATCAAAGAATTCGTCCTTCTCCTCCGGATAGCGCTGGATAAAGCCGTACTCTGCCGCATGCTCCGCAAGCCATGCATAGTCGCCCTCAGCCTTGTAGAAGTTCGAGCTGCCGCTCTCCGGATAAATGCCGATGGTGAGCGTGCGTCCGGTGCGGAAATCCGGATCCCCTGCATCGGAGCGATAACCGCCGATCATGCGCAGGTCACGGTTGGAGGTGGCATCGTAGAAGCCCTCGAACCATGCATCCATTGCATAGGCTGCTGTACGGTCAAGGCCGACCTCCCAGTCAGAAGCCGTGTAATGCTTGGGAGATTCCTTGGTGTCCAGAATGCTCTTGACGGTCACGAAGCTGACATCCGAAGAGGTTCCCTGCTCGATCGCATCGTAATCGAATTCGCACGGATACTCCTTATTGACCAGGATCAGGTCACCGCTGTGGATGGAATCAGAATCCTTCGACAGTGTCGAATACGATGTTTGGATGGTGGTTCTGGACGACGTTGAACCCGCCTCTGTCGTGTCAGACGTTTCAAGCTGATCGTCGAGCGAATTGACCGGCTGACTGTCTGTCGGCTGCTTGTCCTTGCCGCAGCTGCGGATGCAGGAGCTCATCAGCAGGATGAGTATGGCCAGAATGACAGCGCAGAAAATAATGCGGTCATAGCGGACACGATAGCGTTTCTTCTTGGTTTGTGCCATGTTGTGTTCTCCTCTCTCTGTTTTGCCGTTTCCGATGTCCTGTCATTACTGACAGGAAAATCCTATTCCATTATACCACAAAATCCGGATGCTGTAAACACCTTTTTTATATTTTTTTGAAATTTCTCCGGAATGTGACAGACGATTCCCATTGTTGACCAAAGTACCGTTTCTATGGTATAATAGGATGCAAACGGACAAGGCAGAGCGGATTCTGACAGGATGCACAATCCGAGTAAAGCAAATTTGTGCAATTTGTTTCCATACAGATCCCCCGCCCCGGACGTAACAATAACAGAACGAAACCCTCTGACGAAAGGAGCACCAGAGCATGACGGATGCTGCATTTGAAGCCGCTGCCGGGAAGATCCGGGCAGGCGACCGGGACGGGCTCCGGGAGATCTATGATGCCTACGGCGATACGATCTACCGGCTGTTCCTGTCGAAAACGCATCACCGGGAGGATGCGGAGGATCTGACCTCCGATTATTTCCTGCGTCTGTGGGAATGTGCGGGCGAGTACCGCCCCGGACAGGGACACCGCGGATGGATGATGACGATTGCCCGGAATATGGCGACTGACCATTTCCGCAAGCACAGCCGGATGACACCTGTGGAGGATGCGGAGGCCGCCGCACCGGGCGCATTTACAGAGCATACCTCTGCCGAAGATACGGTGATCGGAGAAATGACCGTGACAGCCCTGCTTGACCGCCTGAATGAAGATGAGCAGGAGATCGTGCGGATGCACATTGCCGCTGAGCTGACATTCCGCGAGATTGCGTCCATTCTGAAACGGCCGCTTGGCACGGTGGCATGGAAATACCGCACGGCAATGGAAAAGCTCAGACGGCTGGCAAAGGAGGGTGAGATCGTATGACAAGAAAAGAACTGGAAAAGCGGTGTCGAGAAGAAATGCAGCAGAATATTCCGGACAGAGACGCACTCTGGTCCCGCATCGAACAGGGTCTCCCCGAACGGAAGGAGCCCATTCCCGCGCCGGAAAAGCCCCGCATCCGGATGCAGCAGGTATACCGGGTCATGCTGACGGCAGCCTGCCTGATGCTTGTAGTGGCAGCAGGCGGCGTGGTAACCGCACTCGGCGGGATGAACCGGATGGAAACCGCAAAGTCAGATAACGCAGTCAATTTTGAACAGAGCGGCCACTTTGACGATGCACCCGCCGCCGAAGCGGAGGACGCAGCCCTGACAAATGACGGCGGAATCAGTGACAATTACAAGAAAAATGCAGAAGGGGTGCAGGGTGCGGGCATTCCACAGGAATACGCAGCGGATGCAGAAGCTGCCGCGGACGAAGAGGTACGCGAGGAGGATGCAGAAGCCGCCCCGGAGGACAGCGGATTCACTTCAGAGGACATCCTGCTTTATGCGGACGACGAAAATATCGCGGACAGCTCTTTGATCCTCCGGCAGACGCAGCCGGTCTATGACAGAAGCATGCACCTGTACTGGGATGACTATTATATCAGTACGGCATTCCTGCGGCAGCATGTGGATCCGAAGCTGACCTTTGACGGAACCGACTGCATTTTCCGCACAGGAACAGAAACGATCCGTATTTCCGGAAGCGTCGCATCCCTGACCAATGATTTAAGCGGCGATGACGGCACCGCAGAGATCGGGTATTTTGACATGGATGGTGAGCGGTATTATCATGTGACGGACGCCACCGCAGAGATCTTCCATCTGTCCCGCAGCGCAAACGGCATTGACGGGTATCAGGAGGATCCGTCCGGCAATTCCGTGCCGATCCTGCATAGTATGCTGACTGTTACCGAGGTACCGTATGTGACCTATACAGTCGATCTGCGCACGGAGCTCGGGACAGTCTATCATACGGACACCTACCGCTACAAGGGAGAGGACGCACTGACAACCGTTCCTTCGACCGGCAGGATCGTTGCAACCACGCTCTCCGGCGCAGTCATCTTCCAGAATGAGGACACATTCCTGATGCAGTTCGACGGGCAGTATTATCCGCTGACACTGACGGA
>CACZPI010000168.1 GCA_902783005.1 uncultured Ruminococcus sp.
CGTACTGCTGATCCGCCCCTCCCCCTGCCCCCTCCCCGCACGCGGGGAGGGGGTTTTTCGGTGTGGGGGCTTCGCCCCCACACCCCCCCGAAAAAATGTCTCTGACATTTTTTGCAGGGGGTTCAGGGGAAAAGTTTTTTCGTTTGCTATTGCAAATTGCAGAGAAATGTGGTATGATAATAAGAGATACCCTGCCTCCCGGAGACAGAGAGAGAACCAAAGAAAGGATGTGAACGGATGACCCGTATCCATGACGCCATTGAAGCCGTCTACAGCGTGATCCGCACGATGTCCGTGCTCGATGTGGTGGACATTGCGCTTCTGGCCTATATCATCTTCTGCTTCGTCAAGCTCATCCGTGAGACCCGTGCAGGACAGCTCTTCAAGGGCATTGCCTTCCTGCTGGTCATTTACCTGATTGCCAAGGCCGGCGAGCTCAAGGCCATGATCTACCTGCTTGAACGCCTGTTCAGCATCGGTCTGCTCGCCATTCTCATCGTCTTTCAGCCCGAGGTGCGCCGCGCCGTCGAGAAGCTCGGCCATACCCGCTTCGGCCTCCAGACCCTCCGCCTGATGGGCACCCCCTCCGATGAGCTGACCGCCAAATGGAAAACCGCCATCAATGCCGTCTGTGATGCCTGCGTCGAGCTGAGCAATACCACCACCGGCGCCCTCATCGTCATCGAAATGCAGACACGCCTCGGTGAACAGATCGAAAACGGCACCGTCATCAATGCCACCCCGAGCGTCCCGCTGTTCGGTGCCATCTTCTACCCCAAGAATCCCCTCCATGACGGCGCCGTCATCATCCGTGACGGCATGGTGCTTGCCGCCGCCTGCTTCCTGCCCAAGCCCCAGAAGGAGGAGCAGATCAACAAGGCGCTCGGCTCCCGGCACCGCGCCGCCATCGGTATGAGTGAGAATTCCGATGCGATCGTCATTGTCGTTTCCGAGGAGACCGGACAGATCTCCGTGGCCGAAAACGGCGTGCTGACCCGCAATTACACCCACGGCAAGCTCCATGAGCTTTTGTGCGAACGGCTGATCCCGGAGCAGCCCGACAGCATTCTCCCGTTCCGTCCCTTCCGCAAGGCACAGCGAAAGGAGGGGCACGATGACCAATAAGTTTGGCCGCTTCACCGAATGGCTCTCCGCGGTATTCAGCCGCACGCCTGCCGTTGTGGCATTGTCGGTCGTGAGCGCCGTTATCATCTGGTTCATCATCGTTGTGAATGTCTACCCCCAGACGCCGCAGCGCTTCTACAATATCCCGCTTGATACCGCCGTCACCGGCACCTATGCCGAAGCCGAGGGGCTGAGCGTGGTGGATATTGATGTGGAATCCGTCAATGTCGAGCTGGTCGGTGACCGTTCCCAGATCGGACGGCTGACCTCCGAGGATCTGACGGCGTACATCGAAGCCGATACCGTCACCGTTCCCGGGGAATACCCCCTGTCCATCGGTGTCAGAACCGATACCGGCATCAGCTTCAAGGTCGATTCCGTGACGCCTGCCACCGCGACCGTGCGCTTTGACAAGATCGAAACGCGCCTGTTCCCGGTGTCGCCGGTCTACCCGAATATTGTCGTGACCTCCGGCCATGCGATGGATGCCGAGGAGGTGGTCTGCGAGCCGGCCGAAATCGAGATCACAGGCCCCGCCGCGCAGCTCGATGAAATTGACCGCGTGGAGGCCTACTACGGCAAGAATCAGGAGATCGACAGCTCCTTCTCCTTCTATACCAATGAGGTGCGCCTGTATACCGATGACGGCGCTCTGCTCGATACCGAAGACCTGGAAATTGCCGACACTTCGTTCCAGATCAGCCTGCCGGTGCTCACCACCAAGGAGTTGGCGCTGACGTATACCGTCACGGGCGCACGCAGCGGCTTTGATCTTGACTGGCTCAAGGAACGCCTGACGCTGTCCGAGGACACCATCACGCTGGCCTCCCAGACCAGCACGAATCTCTCCGAGGTCGATAACTGGTCGGTCGGTGAGGTGCGCCTGGCAGACATCGTGCCGGGGTACACCAAGAATTTCAACCTCGAATTTGACGACGATCTCATCAACCGCTCCGGCATCGGTTCGGTCACCATGACCTTTGACGATACGGATGTGGGCACGAAGACCTTCACGGTGACGGGGGACAACATCAACATTGCCAATGCCCCGTCGAATTACGAATTCAAGACCGTCACCAAGCGCATGGATGTGACCATAGCGGGGCCTGTGACGGAGCTGGAAAAGCTCGATGTGGATGACATCATCGTCACGGTCGATCTGCTCAATTACAATGTCGAACAGTCCACCTCCTTCTCCTGGACACCGGTCATCACCTTCTACCGGCAGAATGAGGATGAGAAATACCGCTTCTGGGCAACCGGCTCCTATCTGGTCGCCGTTGACCGGGTGGAGGACACCACGGCATCCTCTGACGAATAAGATCTGACAACCATCGGGGTGCGGGGGAAACCTTTGCACCCCAAACTTGAAAGGACGGAATCACGATGAAACGGAAACCTCTTGCAGCCATCCTGACCGCCGCCGTGCTCTGCGCCGGCATGCATTCCATGCCTGCCTCGGCCTATGTGATCCCCGGGGATCTCGACGGAAGCGGGGGATTCGCCCTCAATGACCTGGTGGTCATGCAGAAGTACCTGCTCGGCCTGAGCGAATGCGGCTCGAAGATCGCAGCAGACCTCAACCATGACAATGATGTGGACATTTTCGACCTGGCGCTGATGAAGAACCGCATCTTCCGGCTGCCGGAGCTGAGTGCGTTTGCGCCGGGGCTGTGGTGGGTGACCGGCAGCGGGGCGGATCGCTATGTGTACCTCGATGCGGATTGCAGGGGATATCTGCGGTACCAGGAGACCGGCGCGGTGGTTCCCGTTGAGATCTCGTTTTCGGGCGCCGGCAGCTTCATTGTCTATGACAATGACCGGTCGGAGCCGTCCTATATCGAGGGGGCGCTGACCGCACCGGGCGAAATGGAAGTGATCTATGAGGATCTGAACACGGAGCGCTGGATCTGGATGGCGCCGGATGACGGGCTGTTCCCGATTTACAGCAATGACGAGCTGTGCAGCATGTCTCTCGACTACTACGAACGCAAGACCGGCTACCGTCCGGAATTTGCCACGGCGGACATCATGGAAAAC
The DNA here is from genome assembly GCA_902783005.1 of uncultured Ruminococcus sp. Classification (GTDB taxonomy): domain Bacteria; phylum Bacillota; class Clostridia; order Oscillospirales; family Ruminococcaceae; genus UBA3855. The sequence goes on from CACZPI010000168.1 coordinate 3,166, forward strand.
GGCTGGATCGCGGTGCAGCTCTATGATCTGGTGGACGATCATACATCGACCTCCGACTGGTATTTCCTTGACCGCTTCACCGGAACGGGGTACAATTTCACGGATGAGCCGGTGGATCTTTCAGGGTATCTGCAATAAACGCGCAGGGATGCGGCTGCCTGTGCTTTGAAAATCGGGGCTGCCTGTGCGCAGCCCTGATTTTTTATGGAAACGGCGCAGCCCCCCGCCAGATCTTTGTTGATTTCCCACAAAAACTATGTGTATCATTTGTCATGCTGCACAACGGAAAGTTCACAGTTACCACTTGACAAAACCGCTCTGTATAGGGTATAATAAAACTGTATATATCTTTTGCAGAGGGGCAGAAGATTTCATACAAATTTCACTGTATCTGCCTCTGAAATTGCGCTTTTCAGATGCGGAGCTTTGCAGGAATATCTTTAATGACTGAAAGAGAGGAAGATCATCATGAACAAACACAGAATCGCTGCCGGCGCCCTTGCTCTGGCCATGGCACTCTGCGCAGGAGCGCCTGCCATCGAATTCGCCGCACCGGATGCCTCCATTACGGCCTATGCTGCAACCAAGCCGTCGTGGGATGTCCATAAGTATTACCAGCTTGGTGAATTCACCTACCAGTATGTACAGAGCGGCTATATGCAGATCATTTCGATGGACGACGACACCATCGAGGACGTTGTCATTCCCGCCGAGATCACCGACGAAAAGACCGGCCTGACCTTCCCGGTGCAGACCATCTATGCCCAGTGCTTCGAGGGCAAGACCAATGTCAAGCATGTCACCATTCCCGACAGCGTAACCAAGATCGGCCCGAATGCCTTCAACGGCTGCACCGGCCTCGAGGAAGTCTCCGGCATGGGCGGCGTCGTGTACCTCAACAACAGCGCCTTCTGCATGTGTACCAGCCTCAAATCCATCACGCTGCCCGATACCCTGACCAATATCGGTGAATCGGCATTCTCCAACTGCTATTCCCTCACCGAGCTGACCATTCCGGGCTCTGTGACCTACATGGGCGCCAATGTCGCCTCTGCCTGCAAGACGCTCAAGAAGATCACCTTCTCCGAGGGGCTTGTCAATGTCGGCTCCTATTTTGCATATCTGTGCCCGGAGCTCGAATCCGTCAGCTTCCCGACGACCCTGAAATCCATCGGCGCATCGGCATTCTCCTACTCCGGCCTGCTGTCCGTGGAGATCCCGGACAATGTTACCCGCGTGGACAATGACGCCTTCAACAACTGCAAGCGCCTGACCACCGTCAAGCTCTCGAAGGGCATGAGCATCATCAACATGAGCACCTTTGCAGAGTGCTCCGCATTGGAATCCATCGAGATCCCGGAGACCATTTCCACCATCGGCAACAACTCCTTCTCCTTCTCCGGTCTGAAAACCCTGACCGTTCCGGAGGGCGTGACGCGCATCGGTGAGAATGCCTTCTACGGCTGCTCGGATCTGACGAGCGTTTCCTTCCCGGAGACCCTCAACACCATTGCAGCCTATGCATTCTTTGACTGCGACGGCCTGACCGAGGTCACCTTCCCGTCGAAGCTGACGACCATCGGCAACTATGCCTTCTACGGCTGCAACGGCCTCAAGAGCCTGATGCTGCCGGAATCCCTGACCTCCCTGGGCGCATTCAGCTTCTGCGGTGACGATGCGCTGGAGAATGTGACCTTCAACGGCGAGATGCAGAATCTCGGTATCTGGGCATTTGCAGACTGCAAGAGCCTCCAGACGATCACGCTGCCCTCGGGTCTGACGAATCTGAGCAATCACCTGCTGTACAACTGCCAGTCTCTTGAATCTCTCGACGTTCCGGAGACGGTGACCAAGGTTGACCAGTACGCACTGGCAGGCTGCTCCTCCCTGAAAAATGTGGAGCTTCCGGCAGGCGTGACGGAGCTTGGCATTTATGCAGTCGGCTACGGCGAGGGTGCCAATCCTGAGGTAAATCCGGAGATCACGGTCACGAGCGATTCCCCGGCGGTACAGGCCTATGTTGCCGAGAATCTCGGCCAGAGCCAGCCGCAGGCCAAGCCCGGCAGCGGTGACGTAGACGGCGACGGTGCCGTTTCCGTCAAGGATGTCATTGCCGTGCAGAAGTACCTGATCGGCGCCGGTACTGCCAACAAGGAAGCCGATGTCAACGGTGACGGCACTGTGGACATCTTCGACCTGGCGCTCATCAAGAACAAGGCCATTTCTCCGCTCGCGTATGATCCGGTAGAGGATGTACAGCCGACTGACAGCACCGCTGAGACGGAGGATGTCAGCGAGACAAACGCCACCGGTCTGACCCCGCAGCCGACCGAGGCGCAGGATCCCGTGGAGAATCAGCCGATCGTGATTGATGATCCCACCGAGGCAACTGCTGAGGCATAAGGTTTCTTTGCATTTCCATGCGTCCCCCGATTCTGGGGGACGCTTTATTTTTGGGAATGGCGGGGGTGATTGGTGGGGGGCGAAGCCCCCCACCAAAGACCTTCGACTTATTGAAGATTCTGCAAGTCCCTGAGAAGTGCAAGATACTGGTCTTCCTCCTCCTGTTCCTGCTGTTCCTTCCGGATCTCGCGCTGCAAATGCCTGTGTTGAAGCCGCTGTGCCTCCCAGCGTTCTGCTGCGAATGTCCAGTCATTCGTCCTTCCCCGCCGGCGGTTGAATTCCACAAAGGATGCTGCCTCCGCTTCATCCCAGCCATACCCCAGCGATTGCGCCAGTGCCATCGCCTCCGGAATCCCGAATGCTGCTCCCTGTGTGTGTGTTGTGCAGCCGCCGGCAGGCTGTGTGTCACACACACACATTGTATCTGTATCTGTATTTGTATTTTCACTTGTATTTACACTTGTACTTGTATTTGTATTTGTATTTGTATTTTGTTGCTTTTGCTTACATTTGCTTCTTTTGCCAGCATTTGCTTTCCCGCCGCGTCGTCCGCTCTCGCTGCGTTTCTGGCAAATGTCATCGTACTTTGCAAAATCCCTCGCCATCTGTGCGGTCATAAACGAACAGATCATTTGCAGCATGCCGTCCTCGAATCCCACATCCTCCCCGCGGGCGAAGCGGAACAGCGCTTTGAAGAGCTTACCTGCTGCTGCGTCGTCAAGGAGATTGACCTGCGTTTCGTTGTCGATGTACACCATGAATGCTTTTTTCTTCGTCATTGCAAACCCTCCTGCTTGGTGTGAAATGGTAACAAATCGTATATCCATGAAAAAAATTGCACCGGATTTGCACAAACTCGTGCAAATCGAGGAATGAAGCGGCCGGCAGGGGGCGGCAACTTGACACCTGACGGAAAGTGTGGTATACTGGTTATGCAGAAGATTTACCCGAAAGCAGATAGGAGAACGCCATGGCCGAAGCTACCCGCACCGCCGACACCTCTGTCATTCTTGTATGTGCCGGCAATGCCTCCCGGATGGGGGGCATCAACAAGATCCTGATGCCCCTCGGCAGCAGCAATGTTGTCGGGCACAGCATGCTTGCCTTTGAAAAATGCCCGGATGTCGCGGAAATCATCGTCGTGACAAAGCCGGAGAACAATGCCGACATCGAGCTGACCGCCGAGACCCTCGGCATTACCAAGCTCACCCACATCACCCCCGGCGGCGACACCCGCCAGAAAAGCGTCATGGAAGGCCTGCGCCTTGTCTCCAAGGATTCGCAGTACATCGCCGTGCATGACGGCGCCCGCCCCCTCGTGCGCCCCGAACACATCGCCGCCGTCATCAAGGATGCGCGTGTTTTCGGCGCTGCGACCCTCGGCGTTCCCGTCAAGGACACCATCAAGGTCGTTTCCGACGGGCTCATTACCGAAACGCCCTACCGCCCGTCCCTCTGGATCACCCAGACCCCGCAGGTCTTCCGCAAGCGGCTCTATTTCGAGGCGGTGGACTTCGCCATGGAGCACGGGCTCGATTTCACCGACGACTGCCAGCTCGTCGAAGCCATCGGCGGCAAGGTCTTCATGACCGCCGGCGATTACAGCAATATCAAGATCACCACGCCCGAAGACCGGGCAATTGCGGAGGTACTGTTATGATGCGCATTGGTCACGGCTATGACGTTCACAAGCTCGTCGAGGGCAGAGAGCTGATCCTCGGCGGCGTGCATATTCCCCATTCGCTCGGGCTGCTCGGGCATTCCGATGCCGATGTGCTGCTCCATGCGATCTCCGACGCCATTCTCGGCGCGGCGGCACTCGGGGACATCGGCAAGCATTTCCCCGACAACGACGAACGCTTCAAGGGTGCTGACAGCCTCGTGCTGCTGCGTGAGGTCGTGCGCCTGGTGGAGCATGAGGGCTGGCGCCTTGGCAATCTCGACGCCATCATCATTGCGCAGCAGCCGAAGCTGCGGCCATATATTGACAACATGCGGCAGAATATCGCGGATGCCTGCCATGCGGACATTTCACAGATCTCCGTCAAGGCGACCACCGAGGAGCGTCTGGGCTTCACCGGACGCGAGGAAGGCATTTCCGCGCACTGTGTCTGCCTGCTGGAGAAAGTGTGACAAATTCATGGGACTGAAAATCAAAAACGGCGTATTATCCGGTTACACGCCGCTGACACGCAAGAAGCCCGACCTGGAGATCCCGGAGGGCGTGACAGAAGTTGCACCGGAGGCATTCCGGGATCAGCCCAATCTCTGGACGATCAAATGCCCCGCAAGCCTGCGCAGGATCGGCGAGGGTGCCTTTCAGGGCTGCACCGACCTGAAGGAGGTACAATTGCAGGAGGGCATCACGGAGCTGGAAGCAGGTGCATTCGAGGACTGCATCCGGCTCGAATCCTGCGAGCTCCCCCAGACGCTGACGCACATCGGGATGCGTGCCTTTGCCTGTGACAAGGCGCTGAAAATCACAGGGCTGCCAAGGAGCTTGCAGAAGATCGGAAAATCGGCCTTTGACGGCTGCAAGGAGCTGACGGAGCGGATCATCATTCCGGCGGGCTGCGAGACAGTCGGAGACAAGGCATTCAACCACTGTCATGCGATCCGGGACGTTGCCGTTATGCGGGGATTTTCGGGAATGGCGCAGACGGCGCTGGCAGACTGCAAGAATCTGGAAACGCTGACGGTCACGGAGGGCATCAAGCGCTGCACCTTCAACGTGGAAAAGCGCGAGAATGTGCCGGATTTCAGCGGCGAGATCGCCCTTCTGCTGGAGGGGGACTACCAGGCACCGCTGCCGCAGGGCATTCGCCAGAGGCTTCTGGTGCAGATGTTCGTATCAGGCTTCGACGAGAAGGCCGCCTCCGCGATCGCCCTGCAAAGCAGAGAGGTGCTCGACGACCCGGCGCTCCTCAGGCTGCTGCTCGATGACGGCCGTCTGATCCGGGTGGACAACATCATGGAGCTGATCCAGGCCGCCGATGCCGCAGGCTTCTCAAACGGCAAGGCGTTTCTGATGAAGGCATCGAATGAACGCGGGGAGTTCTCCACCGAAGGCTGGTTAGCGCGTGCTCGCGCGGAGCAGACGCGAGCGTAGGCGTGCTGTGGTCGGAGGTTTCCTGCCCGCGCTCTGAGTGCGATGTACCAATTGCTCACAAAAAACAAATGCAGCGGTGAAACAACCGCTGCATTATTTTTAGGAATAGATCGACCAAAAACTTTTCTCTTGGTTCTGTCATGATTTTGCTGAAAGCCCGCCGACCTTTGACCGCGCCAGCGGTCATTGGGAGGCACCTGCTCCGCGCGAGCACGCGCCGCACCGGAGCGCGGGCAGCAGCTTACGATGAAAGCACGCCTATGCTCGCGTCTGCTCCGCGCGAGCACGCGCCAAGATGCACCGTAGACCGCAGAATCGAAAGCGAATCCTGTGCATCCGCGGTGCCGTCAGAATTCCAGTCTGCGGCATAGCGGGCGCGGGAGGAGAGGGTCATCATCCCCAGCAGATGCTTGTTCAGGGCAATGACGTCCATCAGATCCACGATCCCGTTCTCGTCACAGTCGCCCCGCAGCACCTCCACCGGCCGGAATGCGATCCCCTGGGATGCCGCGAAGCCTTCCGCAGCCGTCCCCGGGATCCCCTCGATGCACCCGGCATGCATCCACATGTCCTGCGTGCCCTCCCGCACCAGCGGATGGGCTGTCAGGTCGCCGTAGGCCTGGTGTGCCGGCATATGCAGCGCCGTGTAGGCCGATACTGAATCGTAGATCAAAGGATTTTTCTCCGACAGCTTCCGGAGCGTTTCGACCTCCTGCGCCGTCAGAATGCCCGCATCCTGCCGCGATGCCATCACCGCATCCCAGTCCACGCTCGTTCCGTAGGCATCCTCCCCGAATGTCACCGTGCGCGACCAGACTGTCAGTGTCTCTAAATTCCGGCAGTTCCAGAAGGCAAAATCGCCCACCGATTCCACCGCGTCGCCAAGCTCCAGGCTTCCGAGCCCCGCACAGTCAAAGAAGGCATAATTCCCGATGCGCTGCACACTCTCCGGAATGTTCACCGCCGTCACCGATGCGCAGTACGCAAAGGCATAATCTCCGATGACCTCCACGCCCTCCGGCAGCGTAATGACGCATTTGTCCTGCGAGCCGAACCGCGCTCCGGTCAGATTCCCGAAGGCGAATGCCCCGATCTCCGTGACGCCCTCGGGAACACAAAGCTCTGTCCCCTCGGCATACACAAGCACCCCGTCATGGATGATAAACGGCGCATCTGCGATGAATTCCGTCCCGCTCAGGCATTTGTAATCGAATTCCCCCACGGCATCCAGCCCCCGGATCTCCGTCAGGGCGCTGTCCCCGCAGAAGGCAAGGGCGCCAAGCCTTGTCATGCTCTGTGGGAGCGTGACGGTATGCAGGGCTGTATGCCCCTGAAAGGCACCGGCGGCAATGTCCGTGATGCCCTCGCTGAAAATGACCTCCCTGACAGCCGCCTTGTCCCAGCCGTCATAGGCTGCCGTTCCCGTCCCGGAAAGGGTGAGAATGCCGCCTTCAAGCGTCCAGTGCGTTTCCTCCTGCGCATGCACAGGGAGCGCGGACACCGACAGCAGCAGCGCCGCTAAAACGGCTGCGATCGGTCGTTTCATTGCAGTCACCTTCCTTCACGCTGCGCCTGCTCGCGGGAAAACGGACAGCCGCAGAAATTCTGCCGGTACAGGCAGTAGATGCGGGACAATTCGATGGAGCGCTTGTAGCCCTCCTGCTTCTTGAAATCGGTCGGCAGCCATGCGGTGCCGGTCTCTGCGGCAATTTCCTCGCCGCAGGCATTGATAAAGGGGGCATCCTTGTGCGGGGAGAGCGTCAGCGTCGTTGCAAAATAATCCGCGCCTGTCTCCCTTGCCGCCTGTGCCGCCCGGGCAAGGCGCATCCGGATGCATTTCTGACACCGCGCCCCGCGTTCCGGCTCGTCGGCCAGCGCCCTTGCAAAGGCAAGGAAGCGCTCCGGGTCGTATTCGCCTTCAACAATGGCGATCTGCCGCGGCAAAGGCATTTCCCGGATCAGCCGCCGCAGCTCCGCAAGCCGGTAATCGTATTCCTCCCGCGGAATGATGTTGGGATTGTAGAAAAACAGGGTAATTTCCGACAGCGCTGCGAGCTTTTCCAGGCAGGCGCTCGAGCACGGCGCACAGCAGGCATGGAGCAGGACATGCGGGGTCTGTGCCGCCGCCGTCAGCATTTGCTCCATTTCCAGGTCATACCGGCGCTTCGGGGCGCTCATTCCTCGTCCCCGTCCGCTGCGGAATCTGCGTCTGCTGCGGAATCTTCATCCGCTGCGGAATCTGCGTCTGCCGCAGAATCTTCCTCCGCTGCGGAATCGGTGTCATCGGGTGCGGTGCCGGCTTCCTTGTTTTTCAGGAATGCCACGATGCCGTCCTTGATGGCCTTGGCGATCTCGTCCTCGTTGTCGAGGATCCACTGGGAGGTCTCCTCATTGTCGTGGAAATCAATCTCGATCAGGCAGCACGGGTACTGATTCGTGAGAATTTCGTAAAGCGTGCGCTGCTCCTCGTCCTTCAGACCTCTGTCCTCGGTGGGGGTCAGCTCGGCAACGCGGTTGTAGATATTCTCGGCAAGCGCCTTGCTGTTTTTGATCTCCTTGTTGTAGTAGCATTCGGTGCCTTCGCTCTTGCCGGATTCGCCGGCGGTATTGGAATGAATGGCGACGTAGGCACCGCAGCCAAGCTCATTGCCGCGCAGCACCTTGTTCTTGACGCTGTCGTCCTCATTGCAGACGTACACCTTGTAATTGTCGGCTTCGAGCAGGGCGCGTACCTTGCCGGCGATCTCGAACATGACGGTTTCCTCGTTGATGGATTCATCGCAGGCATAGAGATGATCCTCCTGCGTGGAGGGACTGAGGAAGATCGCCTTGGAATTGTCTGCCGCGGCGGCTTCGGTGGTGCCTTCCGTGGTCTCGGTGGGGATCACAGTGCTTGCGGGCTCGGCGGGTTCCTTTTTCTTCGCGCAGGACTTCACGCCGGAAACAATGAGAACGATGAGGATGACCAGCACCACCAGCGCCCCGATGAGTCTGTCCCACCGGGCACGCTGGAGCATGGTGCGCTTCTGATTTGCCATAGTTTGCTGCTCCTTTGGTTTTGGTATCAGTTCAGGCCTTCATGGGCGGCATAGACCAGCACGGCGGATGCATCGGCCGCATCGAGAATGCCGTCGCCGTTGTAATCGGCGGCCTTGATCTGGGCTTCGGTGAATTCGGACGGCTTGTCAAGGCCGGTCAGGGAGAGATGCACGAGGATCAAAGACGCATCAACGGAATTGATCGTGCCGTCATTGTTGACATCTCCCGGCGTCAGCTCTGCCTCCTCGACTTCAATGTAGACATGTCCGATCATGGAGCATCCGTTCGCAGTGGCAGCCACATCAATTTCGCCGGTGCCGGTGGCGGTCAGATACGCAATGCCGCTGCCGCGCTCGCAGGTGATCTCGCCGGGGCCTCTGTTTACCCATGCGGTGCCGTCTGTGCCGGCTTCGTGGGTCTCCGGATGGTAGAAGCGGATCTCGCGGGTCTCACCGACCTTCATCGGGGTGCGGTCATATTCGATCGTCGGTGCATAATCGGGAATCGTAGTAGCCGTTTCGGTCGTGGTCGCGATCGGCGTGGTCGGGATCTCGGTCGTGGTCTGGATTTCCGTTGTGGTTTCGATCCCGGTGGTGGTGATCTCCGTGGTGGTTGCCGTTGTGGTGGAGGAGGTGGTGGTTGCCGTTGTCGTGGAAGAAGTCGTGGTTTCCGTTGCGGTGGAAGGCTCCGTGGTCGCGGGGACGATGCCGAGGGTGTCAATAAGGGCATCGGCGACCCATGTGTGACCTGCCTCGGTCATATTCATGTCGAGGGTGATCGGGTGGGAATAAATATACGCCTTGCCGGCGAATGCGGTGAAGGCATCGACGACCTTGTAGCCGTGTGCGGCAGCGGAGGTATTGATATACGCCGCGATGGAATCGGACATCATGAGGTTGATGGGATTCATGACGGTATTGTAGGCCTTCTGGCGCTTGGCGGAGAGCTCACCGATATTTTCGAGGGTATTCATGCAGTTGTACTGGGTGACGAATACCACCTCGGCATTCGTATATTCCGCAAGGGCGTCCCCGATGGCGGGGATATTGGCGCGGATGGCGGCCTTGTTGGAGCGTGCGGCATCACCGAGGGCATTGGAATAGGGAATGAGCTGCTGCTCGTCCACGAAGCCGTAGTCCTCCATTTTGGCGGTGAACAGATCGGCAAGGCTGTCGAATCCGAGCTCCTGCCGGAATGCCTCGACCTGCTCGCAGAACGGATCCATGACGTCGTGCTCACCGACATTGACAATGATGATGTCAGCGGCATCGAGGGCGGCGGTCATATCGGCATTGCCGCCGGTCAGGTCGGCAAGCAGCGTGGTCGTGGTGGCATGCTCGTCGGCAAACACCTGCACATTGGCGCCGGAATAATCCCGGAGCTGCTCGACATAGGAACGCTCCCCGTCAGCAAGCCCGGAGCCGAGGGAATTGGAATCGCCGAGAATGACGATGTTCTTGGCATCGGAAGCCGCCGAAGCGGATTCCGGAGAAGCGGCCGCAAACGGCACCGCACCGAAGGCGATGGCTGCGGTCAGGATGGATGCAGTGATGATGGATAACTGTTTCATTTTTTCCTCCTTTTTTGAATGGGGGGCAATCGGCGGTGCGTGCCCGCACAGGGCAGACGCGCACAGGGGCGTGCCGTAGTCGATGGTTTCTTGCCCGCGCTCCGGTGCGCTGTACCGCAATGCGCCTTCGCCTTTGGCGAGCGGCGCAAAGCTGCCGGAAAATATGATCCGGTCGGTGCGTGCCCTCTGAATTATTGATATTTATTATTCTTCAGCATCACGACCGCGACGATCACTGTCGGCACCACGGAAACCAGCAGGGCAAACAGCGTGGTCGGGTAGGGAAGATCGGGGGTATTCATGCCGTAGAAGCTGAATACCATGGTCGGGATGGACATGATGATGGTGATGACGGTCAGACGCCACATGACGAAGTTCAGGTTATTTGAGATCACCGAACCGAATGCCTCGACCATCGACGAAATGATCCCCGAATAGATCGAGCTCATCTCGATGGCCTGCCGCACCTCGATCAGCACATCCTCGAGCAAGTCCTGATCCTCCTCATACAGCTTGATCGTGCGGCCGCGCAGGAGCTTTTCGATCGTGACCTCATTGGCCTTGAGGGAGGTGGAGAAGTACACGAGGGATTTTTCCAGCTCGAGCATCTGGATAAGCTCCTGGTTCTTCATGGCACCGGAGAGCTTCTGCTCCATGATGTAGCTGGTCTTGTCGATCTGCTTGAGGTCTTGCAGGTAAATGGCCGTGATCCGCAGCAGAAGCTGCATCACGAAGCGCGTTTTCATGCGTGTCTGGATGCCCTTGACCACGCCCTCGGCCATGTCCCGCAGCACGCGGTTGTCCCGCAGGGAAATGGTGAAGACGTAATCGCCGGTAATGATGATGCCCAGCGGAACGGTGAAGAAGAGGATGGTGTCCTCCGTCTGGATCTCGCTGACGGCCGTATCGACGATGATGAGCGTCTGGTCGTCCTCGCGTTCGATACGCGAGGATTCCTCTTCATCGAGGGAGGAGCGGACGAAGCCGCTGTCCAGGCCGTAATTTTCGATGAGGTGCTGCACCTCATGCGCGGTGGGGTCGATCACGGAGATCCAGCAGCCCGGTGCGGGCTCGGGGATCTCGCGGACAAGATTGTCAATCGTCTGGTAAAAGTGAATCACATTGGTACCGCCTTTCTGTGCAGACGGCCTCCATGCGGACGCCTGCCTGCGCTCTGGATAAGTATGATCGACCGTAAGGGTCAGCGTTCATGGATGGATTCACCTCCTGTTGTCATTGGAATGTGCGGATGGTCGTACACTTTATATTATAGCAGATTCTCCGGCGCTTGGCAACCCTTTTTTGAAATTTCCAGGGGATTCACAGACAGCGCGGGGGAATTTGGGAAAGATCGGTGCCATCTGCATACCGACAAATTTACCCTTGCAATTTTCCGCGTGATATGGTATAATAGCAAGGTACAGCTTCATACAAAGATGACCCCGCCTTCAGAGTGCAAGGCGGGGCAAGACCCATGCAGCAGAAAGGACGGAGCAAAATGGGAATCATGGATATTTTCGCACAGCTCGAACGCGAGCACACCCCCGCCGGCAAGCCGGAATGGCTGATCGTCGGCCTGGGCAATCCGGGGATGCAGTATGAGAACACGCGCCACAATGCCGGATTCATGGCGCTTGACGCGATCGCGGAGAAGACCGGCACGCAGGTCAGTCGCCTGAAATTCAAGGGGTACATCGGGGATGCCGTTCTCGGCGGCCATCGGGTGCTGCTGCTAAAGCCCCAGACCTACATGAACAATTCCGGGGAGGCGGTCGTCGCGGCGATGCAGTTCTACAAGCTCGACATCGCGCATGTACTGGTCATGTACGACGATATTTCCCTTGCCCCCGGCAAGCTGCGCATCCGCAGGAAGGGCAGCGCGGGCGGCCACAACGGGATCAAGAGCATCATTGAGCTGACCGGCGAGGAGGATTTCCCCCGCATCAAGATCGGCGTCGGCGCCAAGCCCCGGAAGGAAATGGATCTTGCCGACTGGGTGCTCTCGAAATTCCGTCCCGAGGAAAAAGAGCTGATGGCGCAGTCCACGGGGAATGCGGCTGCCGCCGCGGAGGTCATTGTCTCCGAGGGGATCGAGAAGGCGATGAATCTTTACAGTAAATAATTGGTTGGTTGTCCGGGGTTGTTGTGGGGGGCTTCGCCCCCCAGGGGAAATTTCGATTTTTTCGGAATGTCCTTTTGCCCCCCCACCAGAGGCCGCCTCGCCGCGGCCTCTGGACTCCGGGCGCTCAGAGGGTTGCACCCTCTGAGAACTCCTGCTTTAGGCTTC
>CACZPI010000169.1 GCA_902783005.1 uncultured Ruminococcus sp.
GAGCGAACATTCCAAGCGTCAGAAGGTGTAACAACCTGACCGCCTGCAATCACAAGTGTACCGCCTGCCTGAAGCAGTGTTACTTCGTTCGCACTATTATTCACAGCATTACTGCCTGTAGGTGTGCTTGTGTTTGAAGCAGATGTTTTCAGCTCCACCCAGTTTGTTTTATCTGCACTTGCAAGGGCTGCATCATCAGCGGGTACAGCAACACCAGTTCCTTTAACCGTCAAAGATGCGTCATGCAGCAGACCGAGACGGACGAATGCGTCCACATTTCCCGTATTGACAGCAGAAACGTCCTTATTGATCGTCTGTCCGGGAACCCATTCCTCAGGCGGTGTGAAATCTTCGGCAATGCTTACATTGTAATCAGCGCTTGCACTCAGACGGTTAGTAACCTCATCCTTGCTGGTGAACCATGCAAAGGTAGAACCGCCGGCGATCACGCCCGCGATCAGCAGTGCGCCGATCAGGATCCGTGTATCACGGCTGCTTCTCTTCTTCTTTGCTGTCATAGAAATAACCTCCTTCTTATCCGTTGTGGGGCTCCTGTGAATCCGCATCCTGAGAACTCCCTTTCCCGGAAGCGGCCTCTTCCCCGGCTCCTTGTTGGATCATGTCCGCATGCTTGCCTGTCTCATTTGCTGTGTCAGATGTATCCGGCTCTTCGCTGTCCGGCGGTGCAAAATACAGCCGCAGCAGCCGGAAAAAGATCCCCAGCAGTACGATCAGCCCTGCGACGAAATACCACCGCAGCTGCACGAAGCGCACTACATAGCCCAGCTTCGGGATCCCGAAGCGGACGGTTCCGATGACGCGGTTCTGGTCGATCAGAAACGCATCCTCGGTGTTGTTGGCATCACCCTTGGTACGGAAGCACGTTACGCCGGTTCCCTGGTAGTCCGGCAGCACCTCCGTGACACGGTGGGTCAGATAGGCCTCGCTGTCCGAAGAGGGATTGAAGGTGATGACATCACCGACGGCAATGCCGGACGCCTTCTCATCGGCGGAGAGCACCTTGACGAACACCATGTCGCCTGTTTCATAGGTCGGTGTCATGGACGGGGTCAGTACCGTATAATACCGATAGCCAAACAGCGATTTCTGCGGGCTGCGGTCGGCTGCAAAGAGCACTGCGCCCACAATGATCCCGATGGCCAGCAGGTAGACGAACACTGTACGGAGCACACTGACAATGCGCCAGCCGATCCCGGTTCCGGCATCATCCGTCATTCCGGTCGGCTCCGCTTGCTTTTCGCTGATACGATCATCCCCCTCCGCACACCTGTCCTGTGAACAGGATGCCACTTTTTATTATTGTACCATAGAATTCATGAAAAGTCAACGCCTTTCGGCAAATTGATGATACAAAAACGCACCCGATTTTTGGTGAATACGCCGGGATTCGCCCCCACAAAAGAAAATCGAATCCCCCGATAATCTGCCGGATTTTATTTCCAGCCGAAGCGTGGAAGAATGATCCCAGGCCGACGAATGACAGCAGCCTTAATCGTTTAACCCGGATTTTTTCGTCATTTTACACAAAATTCATATTTCGCAGAGAAGAACGGCGTAAAACCTTCCGGGAGTTGCATTTTCCGGGAGAATGTGGTATACTGGAATACGGAAAGGATGGATCGTATGCAATATCGAGATTTTGAGGAAGCCCGCGACGGCTTCACCGGGCATCTTGCGGCGCCGGACGGCGACCATGACCGCGCCGTGCTGATCTTCACCGGCGGGGAAAAGGGCATGCTTCCCGGCATCCGGATCGCGGAATCATTTGCCGATGCAGGGATCTGCGGGATCGCCGTTTCCCTCTTCGGTGCCCCGGGGCTTCCGGCAGGCGCCGATCAGATCCCGCTGGAATACGCCGAAAGCGCCGTAAGCTGGGTCAGAAAGCAGGGCAGATACAAGGTCATTGCCGCCTACGGCATGTCGATGGGGACGATCTTTGCGCTGCTGGCGGCGCGGTATTTTCCGGAGATCGACAAGCTGATCCTGTGCGCCCCGACCCATGTCGCATTTGAAGGCAGCGCGGATAAAAAGCACATGTCCGGGCATTCCGTGGCGACCTACTGTGGGGCGGACATTCCCTTTGTGCCGCTGCGTCTGAACGATTACAAACCGGGGCGGTATTATGACGATGAACGCGCTCCCCTGCCGGTGACCGGCATGTGGCGTTCCTTCCGGGATGCCTATGACTGCAAGGATCGCGAAGCACAGGCGGCATTGCCGGTCGAAGGCGTCCGTGCGGAGGTGCTGATTGCAGCAGGAACCGCGGACGAAGCCTGGGATTCGGCATATTCCGCGCAATACCTGGCCGAACGGATGCAGAAAAACGGCAAGACGAATTTCCGTCTGCGGCTGTTTCCGGATGCCGGCCATCTGATCGGCATGATGCCGTCAAAGGAGCGCTACCCCGGGACATACCGGATGATGCCGCTCATTGCGGCCATGTACCGGCGGCTGAAGGATCACAAGGAGGACAGCCTTGCCGCACTCGACAGCATCCAGCAGGAAATGATCGGCTTTCTGCTGGCATAAGCCAAGCCCCCTTTCTCTTATGGGAAAGGGGGCTTGATCTTGTTTTAAGGGGAATGCCGTTATTCCGTTTCCTCCTGCTCCTCCTCAATGGAGTACCAGTTCACCACATGCAATCCCGCAAGGGCGCCGTCATCCATCCGGTATTCCCGCACGGAGGCTTCTGCGGTGACCTCCTCGGGATTGACCATCTCGCTGAGCTTCGGAGCGCTGCCGAGCATGGAATAGAGCATTGTGCGCAGGGTATAATACAGCGCACCCTGTTCCGCCTCCGGAACAGGCAGCCCGGGCACTTCGGCCGGTTCCTCGTCTTCGGCGGCAGCAGTCGTTTCCTCCGCATTCTCTGCCGGAAGCGGTGCGGCTTCATCGGAAAGCAGCGGCACGGCGCTGAACCAGGTCTTGCCGGCATCATCGGTATAGCTCAGATCCGCGCCGGTATAGATCACATAATCCAGTCCCGTCCTGCGCAGGGTACCGTCTGCATCGAATCCGAAATAGAGCGCTGCAATATGCAGGTTGGTATCGGCATCGACGAGATAGACGTAATACAGCCCTTCATCCTCCGCATAGCCGATCTCATATTCCACATCCGCCACATTATACCGCAGCTTGTCCGCGATCATGGCCTCGCGCTCGGCATACAGCTCTGCCTTCGTGCGGACGGTGGCGGGAAGGTCGTCCACGATCTTCTGGTAGCCGCCGGCATTGACGGGCTTTTCGAGCTTCTCAAAGAGGGAAACGGGGTTGATGTCCAGCTCCGTGCTGTAATACAGCGCCGCAAGCGGGGAATATTCCTCGAGCTTCGGGTCGGAATCGCAGGGCAGCACGGTCGTCTTGCCGGTGATCTTCTCGGTCTCGCGGATCTGCGGGTACTGCGCCTGATAATCGGCAAGGGTCGTATTATAATATTCATCAATGGTATGCAGCGCAAAGGAACGGTTCGCATCGTCCTTCTCGGCCGCTTCATTGAAGCGCTCCATCAGCACGGCATAGCGCCGGGTCATCTCCTGCTCGGAAATCGTCTTTTCCGCCTCGGTCTCCTCCGTCTGTGCAGGTGCGGGATCGGCTTCGGAGGGGGTGTTCTGCGCACAGCCGGTCAGCAGCAGCATGGCAACAAGCACGGCGGCGGTCGATCTGTATTTCATCGGGATTCTCCTTCCATTGGGTAAAATCAGGTTCATACCTATCATACCACAGATTCGTCAGAAAATCAATATATTTCTGTGATTTTGACGGTTTTGCCGCATCCATTCCACAAATTTCCCCGCATTCTGCCGTTCTGTGCCGGAAAACGTGTCGGTTCTGTGAAAAATGTGACACCTGTCTGAAAATTAGCACTCTCCACTTGACAGTGCTAATTTCTTGGGGTATAATAAAGGCACAACGAGGGAAAGCTACCGGAGAGGCACCGGGGAGGTGGCCGGAAAGCCCTTCGTTGCGCAACAAAATACAAGACTGAATTTTCAGTCCGGAAGGAGTTATGACTTATGTTTGTACCCGAGATCTTCAGAAGAAATGATTTTGACGAGCTGTTCGAGCATCCGTTTGACCGGGCATTCGGCGGGATGCAGCGTCCGCAGATGCCGGCGATGCGCACCGATGTCAAGGAGACCGAGACCGGCTACGAGCTGGCGATTGATCTTCCGGGCGTTAAAAAGGAGAATGTGCAGGCGCAGCTGCATGACGGTGTGCTGACAGTCAGCGCGACCACGCAGAGCGAGGCAGAGGACAAGGACGAGAAGGGAAAATACCTCCACAGGGAGCGGTTTTCCGGCAGCTACAGCCGCAGCTTCTATGTCGGGGATGCGGTGACGGAGGAGGACATCCGGGCGCGGTTCGCTGACGGCGTTCTGAGACTGGACATTCCGAAGAAGGAAAAGGCAGCACCGGAAAAGAAATATATCACCATCGGGGACTGATCCCCGCACACCTCCGGCATCCCCGGAGGTGTCTTGCTTTTTCTGCTCTCCTGTGCTATAATGATAAAAACCGCTGCCCTGCTGTGCAGCATCCGCAGCACATCTTACAAGGAGGGATCTCATGAAGCTGCTTCATCCGCTTGCCGCCGCCGTTTCCGCGGCCGTCCTGCTCGCATCGCTCCCCGCCTTCCCTGCCCGCGCCGCGCTGCGGGATTCCGGGATGACCTACACCGAATCCACCGAAACCATCAACAACCCCGGCGCCGGCTACACCTCCACCCTCTGGTACGTCTGCAAGCCCGGTGACACCCCCGTCAAGAATCCCACCGGAAACCTCGTGCTCATGTTCGTGGACATCGGCGCCTTCTCCTCCGGCATCAACGGCACCACCGACGAGGACGGCAATTACACCGAGGGCATCGACTACAATCTCGATGATGCCTTCTTCGCCGGCATGCGCGGCACCCTCGCCAATTGCCGCAAAAACGGCTGCACCGTCGCCCTGCGCTTCCGCTACGATGCCAACGGCAAGACCAACCCCGAGCCCGCCAGCTTTGAACAGCTCCTCCACCATATCGACCAGATCAAGGCCGACGGATTCCTCGAGGACTACAAGGACATTCTCATGTATGTCGAATGCGGCTTCGTCGGTGCCTGGGGCGAGCAGCACAGCGGCAAATATACCTCCCTCGAATACAAGGCACGCCTTCTCGAAGCCGTCCTTGCCATGACTCCCGACGACATTCCCGTCACCGTGCGCACCCCCAATATCTTCCGCCAGTGGCAGGGATTGGATATGGACGGCATGGCCGCATGGGTTTCGGAGCCCGGCTCGCAGGCAGCCCGCGTCGGCCTGTACAATGACGGCTACATGGGTTCGGATTCCGACCTCGGCACCTATTCCGACCGCGCCGTCGAAACCGCATGGCTTGGAAGACAGACCGTTTCCACCTATTACGGCGGCGAATTCTCCGGCAATCTCGAATGGGCGCAGAAATATGACACCTACCTCCCCGAACATGCCGTTCCCGAAATGTACGCCACCCACCTGTCCTACATCAATGCCAACATCTACCAGCTCTACAAGGACTACACCTTCTCGGCATCCTGCGATGTGCCGCAGGGCGACCATTCGGCCTATTACGGCGAGACGGTGTTCAAATTCGTCCGGGATCATCTGGGGTACCGCTTTGTCGTGCGTGACTGCGACCTGTCCGGGGATGCCGTGCAGGGCGGGACATTCGACCTGAATTTCGATGTGGAGAATACCGGCTTTGCCAATCCCATCCGCCCGCAGAATGCCGAGCTGCTTCTGGAAAAGGACGGGTACTATTACGCCGCGCCCGCGGGGATCGACTCCCGGACATGGCGTTCATGCGAGACCGCTTCGGAATCGCTGCATGTACAGCTCCCCGGGCGCATACAGCCGGGAGAATGGAATGTCTACCTGCGGCTGTCCGTGGGAGAGCAGGATCCGGAGGCGCCCCACCTGCGCACGGTGCAGTTTGCCAATCCCGATGTCTGGAATATTTCCCTCGGCGCCAATCTGCTCGGCAGCATCCGCATTGCGCAGGATCCCGCCGCGGGAACACAGACGCTCTCCGTGAACGGGCTGGATGCCGGCAGACCGCGGCTGTATTCCGTCAATGACAGGATCATCTTTGACGGGCAGCGCTCGTCCGCATCGGAATGGACGGGGAAAACGCTGATCGGTGACGAGGACGGCAAAAAGCTCTACATTGCGCGGGATGGTGATGATCTGTACATTGCCGCCGAAATCGCGCACGGCACCGAGCAGCCGGTATGGAATGTCCGGTTTGACACGGATGCCGGGGAATCCTACTGGTGCTACTGGCAGAATGCAGGCTGGATGTATTACAACAAGAGCGAGGATCACAACGGGATCGCGTTCAAGCGTTCGGCGGATTTCGCGGAATTCCGCTTTTCCCTCAGCGAAGCGGCGGGCATTGCCGGCACAGCGGTCACAAAGGTACGGGTATTCGTGCAGGATGAGCCGAACGGCTGGGCGAATGCGGGCGATATTACGGCAGAATGCAGCGTGCCGCTCACACCGGCGGTATACGGGGATCTCAATGCGGACGGCAGGCTTGATGCCGCGGATGCGGCTGCCCTGCAAATGTGGCTGATGCATTACCGGATCGCGATTTCCGGGGATGCCGATTTCAACTGCGACGGAACATGGGATATTTTTGATCTGGCGATCCTGAAGCACCTGCTGCAAGCAAAACCATAACAGCAATGCTCCCCCGGAGAGTTCGGGGGAGCATTGGATTTTTTTGGGGGTGTGGGGCATCCTTACTGCTTGAGGGAAATGCCCTTCTGTTCCAGATCCGCGATCACTGCATCCGTTACGGCAGTGACCTCCTCGCGGGTCAGGGTCTTGGTCTTGTCGGCAAAGGTAATGCGGACGGTCAGCGCTCTGCCCTGCTCATCGTCATAGATGTCTGCGACGCGGACAGCCTTGACCAGTGCGGACTGCGCTGCGCGGATGGCATCACCGATGGGTGCGAATACCGGGGAGAGGAAGGTCAGATCCACTTCGATCTCCGGATACTTCGACGGCTCATCGTAGACGATGCTGCCGGATTCGATCTGTGCAAATGCCTCTACGTCGATCTCTGCATAAACGATCGCTGCCTTCTTGTCGAGCTTCGCTGCAATGGTCGGGTACGGCAGACCCATCTCACCGATGGCCTTGCCGGCGCAGAGAATCGTATTGAGATTCTTCGGATGCTGCCAGGAATGCGCCTGTGCAGCCTTCTCGAAGGTCACGCCCCGGTGCTTGATGTCGTCGCACAGCACAGCGACCATGTCGCGCAGGTACAGATAGAGCTGCTCCTGCGTTCTGGTCTTGCTGAACAGGGTGATGCACAGCTTCTTGTGCTCATTGACCAGATTCGTCTCCGGATCCACGCCGTCTGCAATGCGGCCGATCTCAAAGATGCCGAATTCCGGTGCATACGATACGTTATTCCGGATCTGGCAAAGCTGCGTCGGTGCAATGCTGCGGCGGATCACCACCGTGGAATTCACCAGACCGATATTGTCCTCGACCTCAATGCCGAGGGCCTTGAAATCATCGTAGTACGGCCATATATAGGAATGCACCTCATGCAGCGAATAGCGCTTGACGAGCATGTCCTTGATCTGCTCCTCGACATTCTTCTCCGTGGACATCTCCACCGGATAGAGCGGGGCAGCCGCGGTGTGAACGGCGAAATTGTCATAGCCGTAGATACGGGTGATTTCCTCGATGATGTCGGCCTTGATGGTCACATCCTTCGTGGCACGCCAGGAGGGTACCTCGACGGAGAAGACGTCATCCTTCAGGGATGCCCCGAAGCCGAGGGAATGCAGGGTATTCAGGATGGTCTCGTCGTCAATGTCGATGCCGGTGTAGCGGTCAACGAAACGGCGCGTGAAGTCGAATGCCACCTGCGGGTACTTGTAGGCATATTCGTCCGTCAGGGAGGAAATGACCTTCACACCCGGATCATTCTGCGTCAGCAGCAGCAGGAAGCGACCGATGGCTGTTACGACCATCTCCGGATCCAGGCTCTTCTCATAGCGCATGGAAGCGTCGGTTCTGTGCGACAGGCGCACGGTGGACTTGCGGATGGATACCGGGTCAAAGCATGCCGATTCGAGCGTCAGCGCGGTCGTATCGTCCACGATCTCGGAATCCAGGCCGCCCATGATACCGGCAATGGCAACCGGTGTGTCACCGTTGCAGATCATCAAAGTATCAGGGTCGATCTTCCGGATCTCCTTGTCGAGCGTCTGGAATTCAAACGGCTCCGGGAAGCGCTTGATGCGGATGGATTCGACCTTGCGGGAATCGAAGGCATGCATCGGCTGTCCCATCTCAAGCATGATGTAGTTGGTGATGTCCGCCAGGAAATTGATGGCACGCATGCCGCAGTAGAACAGGCGGATGCGCATGTTGACCGGGCTGATATTCCGGGAGATATTGTCGATCTGGATGCAGGCATAGCGGTAGCACAGCGGATCCTCGATCTTCATATCCACGCCCGGAAGGCCTGCATAGGGCGTCAGATCCACGGTATCAATTGCCTTGAGCGGTCTGCCGGAGAGGGCAGCGAATTCACGGGCAATGCCGTAATGACCCCAGAGGTCAGGGCGGTTGGTGAGGGATTTGTTATCGACCTCGAATACAATATCATCGACCGCATAGGCGTCCTTGATGAGGGTGCCGTTTGCGATGTCGTCGGTGATCTCCATGATGCCGGAATTGTCGTCGGACAGTCCGATCTCCGCTTCGGAGCAGCACATGCCGTTGGAGGTATACCCTGCCAGCTTGCGGGGAGAAATGGTGATCTCACCGATGCGGGCGCCAACCGGTGCAAAGGCCGTCTTCAGGCCGACACGGACATTCGGAGCGCCGCAGACAACGTCCACGGGCTCTGCCCCGCCGGCATCGACCTTGAGCAGGTGGAGCTTCTTCGACTCCGGATGCTCCTCCACAGAGAGGATCTCGGCAACAACGATGCCGTCAATATCGGAGCCCTTCATAAAGATCTCATTCTCCACCTCGGCGGTCGAGAGCGAGAAGCGATGGATCAGGTCGAGCTTGTCCAGGCCGGACAGATCGACGAAATCACAGATCCAGTTCATTGATAACAGCATAATAGTTCCTCCTTTCCGCCTCAGCGATCCTGTGTGAACTGCGACAGGCAGCGCAGGTCGCCGCTGTTCAGGTCACGGATGTCGGCGATACCGTACTTCATCATGGCCAGTCTTGTCATGCCCAGACCAAAGGCAAATCCGGTGTATTCCTCCGGATCAATGCCGCCGGCCTTGAGTACCTCCGGATGGATCATGCCGCACGGGCAGAGCTCGAGCCATCCGCTGTGCTTGCAGGACGGGCAGCCGTCACCGCCGCAGATCAGGCAGGAAATATCCAGCTCGAAGCCGGGCTCCACGAACGGGAAGAAGCCGGGGCGCAGGCGCACCTTGATGTCCTTCTTGAACACCTCGGAGAGCATCGTCTTCATGAAGAAGATCAGGTTGGAAATGGAAATGTTCTTGTCCACCATCACGCCTTCCATCTGGAAGAAGGTGTTCTCATGGCAGGCATCGGTGGCCTCATTGCGGAAGCATCTGCCCGGGAATACGGCCTTGATCGGCTTGCCCTCCTCGACGAGCGCCTTGCGGTACTTCTTGTAGATGGCATTCTGTGCCGCAGAGGTCTGGGATTTGAGAAGCTGGCCGTTTGTCAGGTAATAGGTATCCTGCATGTCACGCGCCGGGTGGTGCTTGGGGATGTTGAGGGACTCGAAGCATTCGTAATCCGTCACGATCTCGCTGTAATCCTCCACGGTAAAGCCCATGGAGCGGAAGACCTCCTCACACTCACGCTGCACGAGGGTGATCGGGTGGTAGCTGCCGCGGTCGAGGACGGGCG
The DNA here is from genome assembly GCA_902783005.1 of uncultured Ruminococcus sp. GTDB lineage: Bacteria > Bacillota > Clostridia > Oscillospirales > Ruminococcaceae > UBA3855. Next base: position 9,913 of record CACZPI010000169.1, read on the forward strand.
GTGCAGACAGATCGAATTCCGGTGCGGAATTGATCTCGCGCTCAATGGCAGCCTGCTGCAGCTCCTTGACCTTGCCGGCAATGGCGTCTGCGATCTCGCTCTTGAGCAGATTGACCTGCTGGCCGAATTCCTTCTTTTCCTCCCCGGCAAGCGCCTTCATGCCCTTGAGCAGCTCGGTGACGCTGCCCTTTTTGCCGAGAAATTCGACACGCAGCGCTTCGATCTGCTGCGGATCGGCAGCAGCCTGGAGGCTCTCGGCAAATTTCTGTTTCAGTTCATTGACCTTTTCCAGCATTACTTTGATTTCCTTTCTCTGTAGATTTTCGGTTTTTTCAGGAACGGTTTGCAGGGAAGCACGGGCATTGCCGTGATCCTGCCTTTCATAGAAATGGAAAAATAAAAAACCCGTCCCCCTTGCCCTGTCGCAAATGGGACGAGTCTGACCCGCGGTACCACCCATATTCAGATATTATAATAAAATATCTGCACTCTTTCGGCATCATCTGCGCGGATGCCGTGACGCACCTGCTTACCCGGATTTCGTTTTCGCAGGCCTGCTCCCATGCTGAAATTCACTTGCAGGAGAAGGATCCGTTCTTGCAGCCGGTGAAACGGACTCTCTGGCATTCTGCTCTGCAGGCTACTGACACATGTTCATCGCAGCACCCCCATTATAGCACAATCCGCGCGGTTTGTCAAGGGGGAAAATCCATCTGATATTTTTAGTCGAGCTGTTCGTCAGATGCCCGCCGCATGGACTTGCGGCAAAATAGCAGTTGCATTCTCCCCGCATCTGTGCTATAATAGCAGTAACCGGGCATGATCCCCGGAAAACTGACTCCAAAGGAGAATACGACCATGCATTACCTTGCCAATCCGGAGCGCTATGCCTCCATGCCCTACCGCCGCTGCGGATCCTCCGGGCTGAAGCTGCCCGCTGTATCCCTGGGCTTCTGGCACAATTTCGGCGCGGGCTCTTCGTTTGCCAATGCCGAGGCCATGTGCCGCACGGCATTTGACCTGGGCATCAATCACTTTGATCTTGCCAACAATTACGGCCATCCCTACAACGGCACCGCCGAGGAAACTCTCGGAAAAGTCCTGGACAACGGCATGCGCATCTACCGCGACGAGCTGTGCATTTCCTCCAAGGCAGGCTATGAGATGTGGGACGGCCCCTACGGGGACAAGCACGGCTCCCGGAAATATCTCATTGCTTCCCTCGACCAGTCGCTGCGCCGGATGAAGCTCGATTATGTGGATATTTTCTACCACCATGTCTACGATCCGGACACACCCCTGGAGGAGACAGCGCTTGCCCTTGACCAGATTGTGCGTTCGGGCAAGGCGCTCTATGTAGGCATTTCCAATTACAACCAGGCGCAGGCAGCGGAGATTCAAAAAATATTCCGCGAGCTGCGCACGCCCTTCATTGTCAACCAGCCGTCCTATTCCATGCTCAACCGCTGGATCGAGGAGGACGGGCTTGACAAATGGGCAATGGAAAACGGCGTGGGCATTTCAGTCTTCTCGCCGCTGCAGCAGGGACTTCTGACAAGCCGGTACCTGAAGGACATTCCCGCCGATTCCCGCATCGGCAAGGGTGCCACATGGATCGGAGACTCCCTGACCCCGGAAATGCGCACACGGATTCTGGCGCTCAATGAAATGGCCGCCTCCCGCGGACAGACGCTTGCACAGATGGCGCTGGCTTGGGTGCTGCACAATCCGGCGGTGACGACCGTTCTGATCGGTGCGAGCCGCCCGGAGCAGATCGCGGAAAATGTCCGCTGCATCGAGCATCTGGAATTCACCGCGGAGGAAATCGCGAAAATTGAGGAGATCCTCGCATGACGCTGCCGGAGAGTGCGTACCGCAGCGGGGTGCTGTGCGTGGAGCCTGACGAGGAGCTGGAAGCGCGGGAGGCCGTTCAAGGCTACCATGCCGGACGCTCCGTCTGCGTTGCCAAAAAGCAGGAAATGGCAGTCATCTGGTATATCATGCTGGCCCTTGCCGGTCTGGATCTGTTCATGCAGATCATGGGGCTGCTTGGCAGTCCCGGGCTGCAGCATCTGCTGATCGTGGTCTGCTTTGCAGCCGCAGTCGTACTGATCCTTGTGAACCGGAAGAGCATGATCCCCGCCGCCGCGGCAGCAGTTCTGGGAGCTGTGACCGAGCTGGATTTCTTCTGGGTGCTGCTGACGGCCGCGATCTTCGGCGCCATGGCATGGCGGTATGAAGTGGATCACCGCTTCATCCGTTCCAATCCGGGCTATCCGGAATTTCACATGATCGACCTGCGTGTTCTTCGCCCGGATATTACCGAACGCGAGATCCCCCCTCCCTCTGCCGAACGGCAGGCAGAGCCGGAAGGGCTGGCGGCGCTGGATCAATAGCGAAACGATACCAACAGACAAGCTCCCCCGGGATCTCCGGGGGAGCCTTTTGCGCAGAGGATCATTTCGCCTTGAATACGGCGTGCTTCACGAGGGCAAGGTCGAAAATATCGACATTGCCGCCGCGATCCATTTCTTCCATTTCATACCCATTCTTCTTTCCGGATATAAATTGTACCATCATTATACCACAAATTGTGCGAAAAATCAAGAAAAACCCGCAGCAGGCAAGCGCCCGCTGCGGCAGTTTTTTGGGTCTTTGCATTATTCAGAGCGGGTATAGAACACATCCGAAAAATCCCCGACGGCAAGGGCATCGGAACGGATGAAGAACATTCCGGAATTTTCGCCCTCCCATTCCACGCCGCGGTCGCCCCTGGAATCCCAGGTAGGGACGATCTGCAGCAGCAGCGTATCATACTGCGCCGGATGCCCCATGTCCGCCACGGCAGCCTGCCCGAAGAACCGCGATCCGTCATAGGTGTTGTTCCGGAATACCTCGGAATAGGCCAGCGTTTCATCCATCGCAATGCCGAGCGCAGCCGCCGCTTCATGCATCAGCGCATTGGCGCGGGGAGCAAAGCGGGAGAGCTTCGTCTCCCCTGCCTCGATCCGCACCGCAAAGCTGCCGCAGACCGGGAATGCTTCGCCGTACTGCTCCCCGGATTCCGGAATACCGAGCGCCTTGACCGATTCCTCGGTGACCGATCCGATCGGGAAGGGGTGGTATACGACCTGCGAGGTGTGCAGGCTCCGGTCATTCACGGATTCAAGCCCCTGCATCTCTGTCGGCTCGATGAATAATTGAAGAAGCCCCTGTGCAGGCAGCTTGTCATTCGGCGGGAAATCTGCTAAATTGAACTGTGCCAGCAGCACCATCTTTTCTCCGTCATTGCCCACCGGATAGGGGCGGGTATTGTCCCAGTAGGGCAAGCCGCCGATCTTGCTGCCGGTCAGCGACACAGGCGCTTCAAATGCCGGCCGGATATAGAAGCACGGCTCTGCGGTCTTCTCCCGGATCCATGCGCCGATCCGTTCCAGATCCTCCTTTGACGGCACATGCGGTGCCCTGCGCAGCGTCATCACCTTCGGATGCGTCTGCTGTTCCTTTTCGTCCTGCGCCCTCTTCCAGAATGCACAGGCGATCAGCAGCACGCCCAGCAGCAGCACAAATGCCATGACCACCGAAAGCCCGATCGTATCATCAATCGACTCATCCAGCTGCTCTGCATAATGCATGATCCACCCCATCACGATCTCCGTGACAGCAAAGCCCGTGACAAGAATGCCCGGCACCAGCAGCGCCGCGCTCAGCCGATGCTTCCTGCCGCGGATGCCCCGGATCAGCAGCACCAGACCTGCCGCCGCACCGCTCAGATACAGCGGCAGCGTTGCAGCCAGCTCCTGCCGGTCGGCATCCAGCCCATGCGGCAATTCCCCGAGCAGCGTCCCGCCCAGCGTGATCCCCATGATGCCGGAAAAGAGCCCCAGCACCACGCCGATCAGAATGCACAGGATATTTGTGACCTTGCCGCCGCCCTGCTTCGTCCAGTCCGCCGTGCTGCGCACCTGCAATGTCCGGCAGTCCTCGCGGCGTACCTGGATCTGCCCGTCCATCACGCCGGTGATGAATGCAAATGCTTCCCGGAAGCTCCCGGTCTCCATCGGGAAGGTCTGCCCCTCCAGCCGCAGCAATACCTGCTTCTGCTCCGTGACCTCGATCTGTAACATGTCCTGCCAGACCTGCACGTTATGGGTAAGGGCATCGTATTCCGCCGCGATGTGGCGGCGGAGCAATGCCTGGTAAAGATCATTGAGCGTTCTCATGGCTTTCCCTTCTCCTGTCCTGCATGATACTCGTATTATAGCACATTCCGCCCCAGAATGCAAGTGTCCCGGAATCTGCATATTATCCACCGTATCTGCAAATAATGGGTTGTATCTTTCCCGAAAATCATGTATAATTTGTAAAGAAAACGTTTATAAATTTCATGAAATGTACAAAATACACTTCATTAACAAACGAAAGTGTATCACAGAAACAAGTATAGAAAAACGGGGAAATCTGAACAACTGCAATGATTTGAAATTCAGATCTGTCATTCAGAAAGGGGAATACTGTATGAAACCGCATCGCAAAGGAATCCTGAAAACCACCGCCGCATGCCTGGCTGCGCTGCTGGCAGTCGGCTCCGCTGCCATTCTGCCGCAGGTGCCGCTTGAGGCTGCTGCTGCCGAAACCACCATCGCCAATCCGTTCATCTGGGCGGATGTGCCGGATGAGGACATCATCCGCGTCGGCAATACCTATTACATGGTCAGCACGACCATGTTCTTCACGCCGGGCGTACCGATCATGAAGTCGGATGACCTGGTTTCGTGGGAGATCTGCAATTACGTCTACGATACCTACGCAGACGGCAACAAGCAGAATCTCGTCGGCAATGACCACGACTACGCACACGGTCAGTGGGCAACCAGCCTGCGCTACAAGGACGGCGTTTATTATGTCTTCTTCGGCAGCTACGGCACCGGCAAGTCCTACATTTACAAGACCACCGATATTGAGAACGGCACCTGGACACGCAGCGAGATCAACGGCATGTACCACGATGCCTCCATGCTGCTCGATGACGACGGCAGAAATTACCTCGTCTACGGCGGCGGCGGTGAGATCAAGATCAAGGAGCTCAATGCCGATATGACCGGCTTCAAGTCCGGCGGCGTCGATCAGACCATCTTCAAGACCGGTCTGGACAACCTTGCCGGCGAGGGCAGCCATATCCAGAAGATCGGTGATTATTACTATGTATTCATCATCGCATGGCCGAGCGGCCACGGCAGAATCGAGCTTTGCTACCGCAGCAAGAGCATCACAGGCCCCTATGAAGGCAAGACCGTTCTGGATTCCGGCCTCGGAACCTACGGCAGCGGATGCGCACAGGGCGGCATCGTTGAAACACCGGACGGCAAGTGGTACGGACTGCTTTTCCAGGATCACGGCAGCGTCGGCAGAATCCCGGTGCTCGTTCCCGTGACATGGACAGACGGCTGGCCGATGATGGGCGTGAACGGCAAGGCGCCGACCACCCTGACCTTCGACTGCGATTACAAGGGCACGGCACTGGCCAAGGACGATGAATTCAGCTATTCGTCCGACAAGCTCCAGCTTGAATGGCAGTGGAACCACAACCCCGACAACAATGCATGGTCAGTGACCGAGCGTGACGGCTGGCTGCGCCTCCACAACGAGCACATTGCCAAGTCCATCATGAATGCCCGCAACACCCTGACGATGCGCACCGAGGGTCCCTCCTGCTCGTCCGTCATCAAGCTCGACACCACCGGCATGAAGCCCGGTGATTACGCAGGCCTCTCCGCATTCCAGTTCAATTACGGCAATGTCGGCGTGCGTGTCGATGGCAGCGGCAAGAAATACGTCTACATGGCCAAGAACGGCTGCTACGGCGGCAATAATGCAGCCGTGACCGACAGCTACGACAAGATCATTGAGGAAACTGCGATGCAGGGCGATACCGTGTTCCTGAAGGCGACCTTCAACTACAACACGGTTGACGGCAATTTCAATGTTTCCAACAACATTGACAAGGCAGATTTCTACTATTCCTACGACGGATCGAGCTGGACAAAGATCGGTGAAACCCTCGGCATGACCTATGACCTGAAGCTCTTCACCGGCTACCGCAGCGCGATCTACAGCTATCCGACCAAGTCCACCGGCGGCTATGCAGACATTGACTTCTTCGATTACGAGAGAGCCGAATGGAATGTACCCACCGTCATTGAGCCGGATGCCAACGGCTGGTTCTACCACGATACCTTTGAGGGATCGACCAACAACTGGGACGGCAGAGGTGCCGCCACCGTCAAGACCAGCGGCCGCACCGCATATGCGGGCAATGAATCCCTGCTGGCTATGGACAGAACCGCTGCATGGAACGGCGCTTCCAAGAAGCTCGGCGGCGCATTCAAGGCAGGCGAGACCTATTCGTTCAGTGCCAATGTCATGTTCCTCGACGGCGGTGCCACGGATACCTTCTACATGAAGCTCCAGTACACCGGTACTGACGGCGAGACCTATTACAACAGCATTGCAGAGGGCAGCGCCAACAACGGCGAATGGGTACAGCTTGCCAATACCAATTACACCATTCCGGAGGGCGCCTCGAACTTGTATATCTACGTCGAGACAGCAGAGAGCAAGAACAATTTCTATATTGACGAAGCCATCGGCGCAGTCGGCGGCACCGTCATTGAGGGCGCCGGCAAGGCAAGAACCCTGACAACGGGCGATCTGAATTTCGACGGCATCATTGATATTTTCGATGTGGCGCTCGCCAAGCACGGCGTTGTCAAGGGCTTCACGGATCCCCTGGCAGAGAAGGCAGCCGATGTGGATCAGAGCGGCACGGTTGACCTGGTGGATGTGATCGCGCTGCAGCAATGGACGATCGGTGCCATCACGGAATTCCCGGTTGCCGAGCCCCCGGCACCGCAGCCGAGCAACTTCAAATATGACGCGGCGCTCCAGTACAAGGAAGCACCCAGCGAATACCTCAAGGCATGCCCGCAGGCCGGCACCATCACCAAGGAGACCTACACCGGCATCCGCGGCACCAAGAGCCTGAATGTCTACACGCCCTACGGCTATTACCCGTCGAAGCAGTACAACATCTTCTACCTGATGCACGGCGGCAGCGAGAATGAAAACACGATCTTCTCCGAGGATGTCAAGCTGCATCACATTCTGGACTTCATGATCATGAACGGCGAGCTGGAACCCCTGATCGTTGTCACACCGACCTTCAACGGCTCCGGCAGCGAGGCAGGCAACTTCTGGGAGGAATTCCGCAAGGATGTCGTTCCATTCGTGGAGGGCAAGTATTCGACCTATGCCAAGTCCACCTCCGAGGCGGATCTGAAGGCTTCGAGAATGCACCGTGCCTACGGCGGCTTCTCCATGGGCGCTCTCTCGACCTGGTGCGTGGCAGACCATGACATGGATCTGGTCGGCTACTTCATGCCGCTGTCCGGCAACAACTGGGAGGGCATGAACAAGCTCACCGCCGAGATCGACAGCCTGGGTCTGAAGCAGAACGAATACTTCTTCTTCTGCGCGACCGGCAACGAGGATCTGGCCTACCCGAACATGAAGCCGGAAATGGAGGATCTGAAGACACGCACGAAGTATTTCACCTACACCTCCGATTTCTCGAAGGGCAACTTCTACTTCCTCGTCGCATCCCCGGAAAAGACGCACTGGTGGGGCTTTGTACGCCACTACATCTATGACGGCCTGCCCTACTTCTTCCATGAAAATCAGTAATCACCCTTCCTTTCTTGAAAACCCCCTGTATGTTGCAGCATACAGGGGGATTTGACTTTCCGGGCGGTATGTGCTATAATACAGGGAGCAATGCAAACAGGAGGAAGCTGTTTTGGAAACAATCGTTACCTATGATTTTTCGGTTCTCTGGTGGATCCAGGAGCATCTGCGCACAACCTTCGGAGACGCGGCAATGCCGATCATCACGCATCTGGGCAGCGCAGGGATCGTGTGGATCGTCGCCGCATTCGTGCTGCTGTGCATCCCGAAATACCGCAAATGCGGGATTGACATGCTCATCGGCATGCTCATCGGACTGATCGTCGGCAATCTGATCCTGAAAAACCTTGTCGCAAGGAGCCGTCCGTGCTGGATCAATACGGATGCACCCGCCATGCTCATTGCCATTCCGCAGGACTACTCCTTTCCCTCCGGTCACACCCTCTCCTCCACGATCGCATCGCTGGTGCTGCTGCGGCATGACAAGCGCATCGGCATTCCGGCGGCGGTGCTCGCTGTTCTGATCGCATTTTCGCGGATGTATCTGTTTGTCCACTTTCCCACGGACATTCTCGGCGGTCTGCTGCTCGGACTTCCGATCGGATGGGGAACGCCGCTTCTCACAGAAAGATTCCGGGCGCGGTTCTTCCCCCAAAAGGAAGAACAATCCCTGCCGGAACCCGAAAAGGAAACGATCCCCTGAAAAACGCCCTCTCCGCACGCGGGGAGGGCGTTCTTATGTGTGGGGGGCTGCGCCCCCACACCCCCTGACACTTTTTTCATTGTCCGGATGCACCGGGAGGGCAAATTCTTATTTTTTCTTCTTTTTCGGCAAAGGAAGCTGCGGGAGCATTGCCTCGAACAGACCGCACAAATAGGCGGCATCGTCTACATGATCCACAAGCAGCATCGGCTTTGCGCCCTCGTAGGGCAGCTCCTCTGCGGCATCGGGCATGTACGCAAGCGCAGCCTGCACCGGCTTGACCAGCAGTCGGTCATCATAGATCCCGCCGACGATCCTGCCATGATAATAGAGGATATATTCCCCCATCATGGCACGCACGGCAATGTCCTCGAGCTCCGCAAGCTGGCCGAGAATGAACTCCAGATAACCCTTGGTTGACGGCATGGTGATTCCTCCTTTGCGTCAGGTCGCACGGCCGCCGCCGCGCACACCTGTCAGATCCTTCACGACCTCCCCGGCGATCAGCAGCCCTGCTACCGGCGGCACAAAGGAGGTGCTGCCCGGAATATCGCGGCGCTCGGTGCATTTGTGTGCGGCACCCGGCGGGCAGATGCAATGTGTCCGGCAGGAAATGGAGCCGTCCTCGATCGGGCGGGTCGGCTTTTCCTCGGAATAGACGACCTTGAGCTTCGGAATGCCGCGCTTGCGCAGCTCATAGCGCATCACGCGGGCAAGCGGACAGACCTTGGTATCGAAAATATCTGCCACGCGCAGCAGGCTCCCGTCGAGCTTGTTGCCCGTTCCCATAGAGCTGATGATCGGGATGTGCAGCTCGTTTGCCTTCATGACAAGGGCGATTTTCGCGGATACCGTGTCAATGGCATCTACAATGTAGTCGAATTCCGCGAAGGGCAGCTCGTCGATATTCTCCGGGAGCACAAAGGTATTGTGGATGCGTACCTCTGCCCCGGGATTGATGTCGAGGATGCGGTCGCGCATGACCTCGGTCTTCTGCCGTCCGACTGTCGAACGTGTCGCAATGATCTGGCGGTTGAGATTCGTCAGGCAGACCTTGTCGTCGTCGATCAGGTCAAATGCCCCGATGCCGCTGCGGACAAGCCCCTCGCAGACAAAGCCGCCCACGCCGCCGATGCCGAAGACGGCCACACGCGAGCCGTGCAGCTTTTCGATCGCTTCTGCTCCGAGGAGGAGCTGTGTGCGGGAAAACTGGTTCAGCATGATCCGTCCCCTTTCTTCTTCGTGCCGCGGATGCTGCGGCCTTCATTGTAGTGATCGAGGAAATGATGGTAGTCATCCCCGGAATGATAGCTGATGAGGGTTTGCAGATTGACATTTTCCGCGCTCCGGAAAATGTGCTTGTCCACATCCGGATTCGACTTCCGGAGCTGGACAAGGAGCTGCTTGACCTCCTCGCGCTTCGAGGTCAGGCCGCCGTGCTCGTCCTCGCGGATATTCTCCGTGAAGCGGCAGGCGCACTGGAGGAATTCCAGCTCATTGTGGATGCGCCAGCGGATGATGGCCTCCTCGCGCACGAGGTACAGCGGCCGGATGAGCTGCATTCCCTCGAAATTCTCGCTGTGGAGCTTGGGCATCATCGTCTGCATCTGGGAGCCGTAGAGCATGCCCATGAGGATCGTCTCCACGACATCATCGAAATGATGCCCCAGCGCGATCTTGTTGCAGCCCAGATCCTGCGCGGTCTTGTACAGATGCCCCCGGCGCATCCGGGCGCACATATAACAGGGATTATTCCCGATGTTGACGACCGCATCGAAAATGCGCGTTTCAAACATCCGGATCGGAATTTCGAGCTTTGCGGCGTTGTCAAGGATCTTCTGACGGTTCTCCTCGTTGTAGCCGGGATTCATCACCAGATATTCGACCTCAAACGGCACCTGGCTGTAACGCTGCAGGCGCTTCATGCACATGGCCATGAGCATCGAATCCTTGCCGCCGGAAATACAGACGGCGATCTTGTCGCCCTCCTGAATGAGGTCGTAGGTCTTGATGCTCTTGATGAACTTCGCCCAGATGTCGTTCTTGAATGTCTTGATGAGGGTGGTCTCATACTGATTCGGGATCTCCATGGAGATTTCCTCCTTCACCTACTGAAATGGTACGTTTACTATTATAGCACATCCCGCGCCCTTTGTCAATGCAGCGGGGTACCAAGGGGCATCCGCCAGCCGGTCACTTCACGGATCTCCATGCATGCTGCACTTTTCTTCTGTATCTTCATTATACCAGACCCCCGTCTGCCTGTCAATTCCCCGGAATGTCTGAGTTCTTACACATTTCTTAAAAGGTTCTTAATTGACTTTACGCTGCCATTCTGGTACAATCAGGATAGTAAAGCACACAGAAAGGAGCATTTCCCATGAACCAGTCCGTACAGATCATCCGTCAGAATATCCATACCAATGTCCGCCGCCTGCGCAAGCGTGGGCATATCACCCAGGAGCAGATGGCGCAGCACATCGGCATCAGCCGCCGCACCTATGCCAATTATGAAAACGGCAGCCATTCGATGCCGGTGGATGTGCTGGTCTGCGTGGCAGATTTCTTCGAGGTGCCGCTGGATACACTCGTTGCCGCGCCTGCCGGGGAGCCGCAGCATGCGGGCCGATAAGAAGCCCGGAAAATCGCTGTGGGCGGCATTTATCCTGTATCTGCTCTTCATGGTCTTCCTGCTCTTCGGGATGCGCTATCTCCGGACGGGCGGCATCTGGAGACCGCAGCCGGAGGATTACTGGGAGCGGGTGCGCCACAGCACGAATCTCATTCCCTTCCGCACCATCCGCAATTATCTGTCCCGGATCGACCGCTTTTCCCCCGGTGATCTGGCATTCCGGAATGTTGCTGGCAATGTGCTGCTCTTCATTCCGTTCGGCTGGTTCCTGCCGCGGCTGGTAAGTGCCTTCCATGATTTCTTCGATTTCCTGATCGCCTGCGGGATCCTGCTGGTGAGCGTGGAGCTCGGGCAGGTCTTCACTTTGCTCGGATCGTGCGACATTGATGATCTGATCCTGAATCTCGGCGGCAATGTGATCGGATACCTGATCTGGGCAGTCGGCTACGGGATCGCAAAGGTGAAACAGAAAAAGAGGACAGCGGCATGAACCCGCTGTCCTCTCAGACTGTCGAAAAAGTGTCTGTGACACTTTTTCAGGGGGTGTGGGGGCGAAGCCCCCACACCTAAAAACCCCCTCCCCGCGTGC
>CACZPI010000170.1 GCA_902783005.1 uncultured Ruminococcus sp.
CTTCTCCGTCAACAAGATGCTGACCTTTGAATGCTACAAGCAGCGCATGGAGCGCGGCCTGACCTTCCTGGAATTCAACTACATGATTATGCAGAGCTACGACTTCTACAAGCTCTACCAGGATTACGGCTGCAACATGCAGTTCGGCGGCGATGACCAGTGGGCAAATATGCTCGGCGGTACAGAGCTGATCCGCAAGAAGCTGGGCAAGGATGCTTATGCCATGACCATCACGCTGCTGCTCAATTCCGAGGGCAAGAAGATGGGTAAGACCGAAAAGGGCGCTGTATGGTTGGATCCCGAGAAGACCAGCCCGTATGAATTCTTCCAGTACTGGCGCAATGTGGCCGATGCCGATGTCATCAAGTGCCTGAAGATGCTGACCTTCGTGCCGATCGAGGAGATCGAGAAGATGGAGGAGAATCTCAAGGCCACCGGCGACGGCAAGGCTTACAATGAAGCCAAGGAGCTGCTTGCTTACGAGCTGACAACCCTTGTACACGGCGAGGAGGAAGGCAAGAAGGCACTCGAAGCTGCGCGTGCGGTATTCGGCGGCGGCGGTAATTCCGAGAATATGCCGACCACAGCCCTCACCGCGGACAAGCTGACAGACGGCGCAATCAACATCTGTGACCTGCTTGTGGAATGCGGCCTTGTCCCCACCAAGTCCGAGGGCAGACGCAATGTCCAGCAGGGCGGTGTTTCCGTGAACAATGAGAAGGTCACCGATCCCAAGGCCATGATCGCTGTTGACGGCGAGGTCATTGTCAAGAAGGGCAAGAAGGTATTCCATAAGGTGACACTCGCATAACTGACCGGTCCCGGAGGTACCCCCCTCCGGGATTTTTTACACACAGCTTTCCGGAAACTGTCACAAACCGTTTCCCGCATTTTCAGAATCGGGGTGTATACTACAGATAATGAAACACAAAAGCATGTTTCAGAACACCCACGAATCTGAAAGGAAGCGATCATATGAAAAAGACAATGCTGCTGACAATGGGAATGCTCCTTGGTGCCATGCTCCTGACCGGATGCGCCGCGCAATCCGTTGATACCGATATGCTGACTTCTTCTGCCTCCGGTGATACCGCAAGTGCCGTGCAGATGAGTTATACCGCCGAAATGGCGGAAGCTTCCTCCGAGCTTTTTACCTCGCGTGACCTCACACAGACGGCTGACCTGTCGGATGCACAATATCTGACTGCCGCCTCCGGGGAAACGCTGACGATCACACAGGAGGGCGTGTATGTGCTCTCCGGATCGGCGACCGACTGCACGATCCTTGTGAATGCAGAGGATTCGGCCAAGGTGCAGCTTGTCCTTGACAGGGTCAGCATTACCAATGCCGATTTCCCGGTGATCTATGTGGTCAGCGCCGATAAGGTATTTGTCACGACCACAGATTCCGAGAATACCCTCTCCGTGACCGGTTCCTATGTCTCCGACGGCGATACCAATACCGATGCAGTCATTTTCTCGAAGGAAGATCTGACGCTCAACGGCACCGGCACGCTTTCCGTGACCTCCGCAGCCGGCAACGGGATCACCTCCAAGGATGACCTGAAAATCACCGGCGGCACTTATACAATTACCAGCGCACTTGACGCCCTCGAAGCCAATGACAATATCCTGATCGCAGACGGCAGCTTCACCATCCGCACGGACAAGGACGGACTGCACAGCGAGAATGACGAGGATCTGACACAGGGTGCTGTGGTGATCGAAGGCGGCACATTCGATATTACTGCCGGCTCCGACGGCATTCAGGGCACCACGACTGTTACCATCAACGGCGGTACGCTTGACATCCAGGCTGCCGAAGGCATTGAAGCGACACAGGTCATCATCAATGACGGCACCATTTCTATTGAAGCGACCGACGACGGCATCAATGCCACCGCCAATGCGAATCTGAGCGTATCCGTTACCTTCAACGGCGGCGATACCACCATCGTCATGGCGCAGGGCGATACCGATGCGGTGGATGCCAACGGTTCGATTTATGTCAATGACGGCACGATCAACATTACTGCCCCCTGTGTTTCCTTCGACTACGACCAGACAGCCGAATACAACGGCGGCACCATCATCATCAACGGCCAGCAGGTCGATTCCATCCCCGCCGAAATGATGGGCGGCGGCATGATGGGCGGCCAGGGCGGCTTCGGCAGCCAGATGGGCGGCGGTCATATGGGCGTCCGCGGCGGCAGAATGATGTGAGCACTTTCCCAAATGAAATTGCCCCTCTCTTGCGGGAGGGGCATTCGTATTATGCGTCTGTCAGCGGGTCGGATTTTTCAGCGGGTATGGGTGTGGGTTCATGTTCCGGTTCTTTTTCATCGGGAAGATCCTTGCAGAGTGCTTCCACCGCAAACAGCGGCAGCGTGCAGAAAAGACTGTAGATATACCGGAATTCACTGTATACCGGCGTTGCGATCAGCAGCGTTCCCCAGATCGCCAGAACCGGCAGGAAGACAAGGATCTTGTCCTTCCTTTGTTTGCGGGTCTCTGCAAACAGCAGGATGAAGAAGATCCAGACCGTCGAACCGACATGCCAGAATATCCGGATAAACGGCTGATATCGCTGCGTTTGTGCATCTCCGAATTCCATGAAGAGATACGGCGAAGGAAGGTGTAAGGGTAATCCCAATTCTTCCTGGGCAAGGTGATCGAAAGCAACAACCCAGTAATCAACGGGATACCAGTAACCAGCAGTCTGATTCAGAAATGCCTTCAGATAGATTTCCGGATTGGCCAGACCGATCTGTAGATAGGCACGCAGGTAGTCGCCCTTGTGTGCTGTGAGGTATTCCTGATTTCCGGTCTCACGCACCAGATTCTTGATGGGATCCGAAAGCCAGAACAGATAACGCTCCGGAACCTGATCGAGGTCAACGATCTGCGCGAGAAGCTCTGTCTGCTCCGGTGTCAGATTTCCGCCTTCTGTCACGACGGCTGCGACCTGCTGGGCGGGAATGGAAAGGGATTCGATGGGGTCCGGCGGAGTGATGTGCATTGAATGATACACCGGACCGTGGATGATCAGGGAGATGACAAGCGCGGATGCAATGATTGCGGGGACACGGAAGTTTCGTTTCAGGAATACCGGAAATGCGATGACCGTTACCAGTATGAATGCATAAAGCCCGTTGCTGCGCATCAGGCAGAATCCGATGGAGAAGAGCAGCAGCAGGATGCCGTCTGATACCCGCAGCCGGATGCGCTTTTCCGGTGTGTTCAGAAAGCACCAGAGCAGGGTGCAGAATACCGTCACGATCCCGGCGAACGGAATGTCCTTCCACATCGTCACACTGTAGATGCTATGGTAAGCCGGAACGATATAGCACAGCAGCACGGCAGCCAAGGCTGTTTTCCGGATCCGGAATTTGTAAAGCGTTTCAATCAGATAGGCAAAGCATGCGGACATGAAAAGCATTTGCAGGACGCTGTACAGGGCAAGTGCCTTGATATCGTCATGAAACAGCGCTCTTCCGACAAAGAAGATTCCCTTGATAATCATGGTATGCAGTATGGGGTGGTGATTGGACAAAGGGCATTCACCAAGTGCCTGCATGAGCTGGGTTACCGAATCCGGTGTGGTTACACCGGGATACAGAT
The DNA here is from genome assembly GCA_902783005.1 of uncultured Ruminococcus sp. GTDB lineage: Bacteria > Bacillota > Clostridia > Oscillospirales > Ruminococcaceae > UBA3855. The sequence continues at coordinate 3,622 of CACZPI010000170.1, forward strand.
AGAGGAAAGCAGGAAACCAGAAAATAAGCATGGTCAGCATCGCGCCGAAGAATACCAGCAGCTTTTGCCGGGCAGTCGGTTCCGGTCTTTTGCAGCGGATCCTGATGGCGCCAAGCCAGTCATAGAGAAAATAGAATACGGCTTCAAAGAAAACGGCAGCGCCCAGGAAAATTACGGGGAAATCTGTTTCGATCAGATACATCCAGGAATGGTCTACACAGTCCAGAAATGAGGATGCACAGATCATAACGGAAAAGAGCAGGCCGCAGAGCAGGGAGGATCTGCATACCTGATTTCCAGCTGCATAGCGCTTTGTGAAGAACGGGAAGAACAGAAGCGTGAAGAGCAGGAAGAACAGATATCTGCCGTGATAGGCATCCAGAAAGGTGCAGACTGCGACAGATGACAGCGCTGCGGCCAGAAGTGAAAGGCATTTTCGTACATCAATATGGATGGGGGTGATAGATCTTTGGGGTGTTGTCATTTGGTTTCCTCCTCGCGCAGTCTGTTGAAGTGGTTCTGTACCTTCAGGAGCTGCATTTCAAAATCCTGCCGGTTCTTCCGGACGATGCAGTCAAGGAGCATGCCGGAGAAGAACGAAAGAATGGCAGCAATGAACGTGAATCCGCAGACGATCAGTGTCGGGAACCGCAGCACCAGACCGGTTGCAAGGTATTCGGTCAGAACGGGAATGAAGAATGCAAGCGAGATCAGGCAGAGAACCAGCGCGATGATCCCGAAAAAGAGCATTGGCTTGTAGGTTCTGCACAGCCGGAAGATCGTACCGATGACCTTGATCCCGTCAGAAAATGTGTCGAGCTTGGACTCGCTTCCCTGTGGGCGGTCACGATAGTCAATGACGACATTCTCAACGTACATATTCTTGTCAATGGCATGAATGCTCATTTCGGTCTCGATCTCAAATCCCTTGGACAGGACGGGGAAGGTCTTGATGAAATGATAGCTGAATGCCCGGTACCCGCTGAGAATATCCATAAAATCTGCATGAAAGATCTGGTTGATCAGGAACCTGACCATATTGTTCCCGACGTTGTGGAACGGACGCTTGTTCTCGGAATAGTAGGTAGAGGAGAGACGGTCTCCCACGACCATATCCGCCCCGCAGGAATCACGCAGGACATGGTCAGCCATTTCCCGGGCGTATTCGGCCGGGTAGGTATCATCCCCGTCAACGAGAATATAGCATTGTGCGCTGACCTCCCGGAACATTCTGCGGATGACGTTGCCCTTGCCCTGCTTGAATTCATTGCGGACGATGGCGCCGCATTCCGCAGCGATCTGGGCGGTTTTGTCGGTAGAATTATTATTATAGACATAAATGACGGCTTCCGGAAGGACACGCTGAAAATCGGTTATGACCTTGCGGATGGTCTTTTCCTCGTTGTAACAGGGGATCAGTACAGCAATGTAGTCGAGCTTTTCTGCCATTTGACATCCACCTTTCTTGTTGATGCGATACATTTATTATACCATATTTTTTCTTCGATTGCAATACGCATGCTCGACTTTGGTTTTACAGGGTGCAAAAGAGACAATTGTATAGCTTGACAGGCTATTGACAATTATAGAAAAGTGTTGTATAATATAGAAAACGTAAATAGTGACAGGAGGAAGCCTACTATGTCCATGGAATTCATCAGAAAGCTCCCGATCCCGCAGGAGATCAAGAAGGAGTACCCGCTCTCAATTGCCTATGAGCTTGTCAAGAAGCAGCGTGATGCGGAGATTGCCAAGGTATTCACCGGGGAATCAGACAAGTTGCTGCTCATCATCGGCCCGTGCTCAGCCGACCGCGAGGATGCCGTGATGGAATACATCCACCGTCTTGCCCGCGTGCAGGAGCAGGTCAAGGAAAAGATCCTGATGATCCCGCGGATCTACACCAACAAGCCCCGCACCAACGGCACCGGCTACAAGGGCATGGTGCATCAGCCGGATCCGACCAGGGCAGAGGACATGCTCGAAGGCCTGATCTCCATTCGCAAGCTGCACTGCCGCGCCATTGAGGAAACGGGCTTTACCTGTGCCGACGAAATGCTCTACCCGGAGAATTATCGCTATCTGTCCGATCTGCTGTCCTATGTGGCCGTTGGCGCCAGAAGCGTGGAGGATCAGCAGCACCGCCTGACAGTGTCCGGCATGGACATTCCGGCGGGTATGAAGAATCCGACCAGCGGCGACCTGTCTGTCATGTTCAATTCGATCTATGCCGCCCAGTCCTCCCATACCTTCCTCTACCGCGGCTGGGAGGTGCGCACGGACGGCAATCCGCTGACGCATGCGATCCTGCGCGGCTATGTCAACAAGCACGGCGAATCGCTGCCGAATTATCACTATGAGGATCTGCTGCTGACGTACCATCAGTATCTGGACAAGGGGCTGGTCAATCCGGCAGTCATTGTGGATACGAACCACGCCAATTCCAATAAATGCTATCTGGAGCAGCCGCGCATTGTCAGCGAGGTGCTGCACTGCTGCCGTCATAATGACGACATCCGCCGCATGGTCAAGGGCTTCATGATCGAGAGCTACCTGGAGGACGGCGCACAGAAGGTCGGTGACGGCGTCTTCGGCAAGTCCATCACGGATCCGTGTCTCGGCTGGGACAAGACCGAGGAGCTGATCTGCCGCATCGCAGACCAGCTTTAAGCGACAGGAATCATCCCGTTTCCGGCAGATCCGACAGGATGTACCGGGGACGGGAAACTTTTTTCCGGAAAGCTATTGCAAATTACAGACAAATCGTGTATAATAGTAGTTGCGGCAATTCATATGGAAGCGAGGGATGAAGATGGCATATCGGCTTGGTCTTGTGCTGGAGGGCGGTGCACACCGGACAGTATTTTCTGTCGGGGTGATGGATGCGCTGCTGGATGCGGGGATCCATGCGGATTATGTGATCGGTGCCTCCGCGGGCATTACTTACGGTGCCTCCTATCTGTCCGGGCAGAAGGGCAGAAACCGGGAGATGCTGCGGCGCTTTGTCAGAAGTCCCCGGTACATGGGATTTCACCAGCTTCTCAACCCCTTCAACGGCAGCTTCTACAATATGAAGTATGTGTTCGACACCATTCCGAACAAGCTCCTGCCTTTTGATTATGAGGCTTATGATGCCAATCCTGCCCGGAAGCTGGCGGTTCTGACAGAGCTTGCCACGGGGGATCCGGCGTATGTGGAGGTCACATCGGAGGATCATTCCTGGCCGGTGCTCAAGGCCACCTGTGCGCTTCCGATCCTGTTCAGGACGGTAAAGCTCGACGGTGTGGAATATGCAGACGGCGGCATTGCCGATTCGATCCCGTATGAAAAGGCGATGGCAGACGGCTGCGAAAAGCTGATCGTCATTCTGACGCAGAAGCGCAGCTACCGCAAGGGCGTCGAGAAGATGATGGGACTTGCCGTGAACAAGTACAAGCGGCGCTGCCCCGGGTATACCGAAAAGCTCCTGACACGCCATACGCGGTATAATGCGACCATTGAGGCGATCGCAAAGCATGAGGCAGCAGGGGAGATCTACGTCATTGCTCCAGAGGATACGCTTGGTGTGAGCCGTACAGAAAAGGATCTGGACAAGCTCATGACGCTGTATGCGCAGGGCTATTCGATCGCCGCACAGCAGATGCATTCCTTGCAGAACTATCTGCAGAAATAAAAAAATTGAAGTTTCCTTTCCTGCGAAGCATTATCAGGTGCCGGCGGGAGAGAACAGAACCAGAAACAGAATCAGAAAGAGGTAATTACCATGGCAGAACTGAAATTTGAGATCACAGAGCACATCGGCGACCTGAGCACCAATGCGAAGGGCTGGACGAAGGAGCTGAACATGGTCAGCTGGAACGATCACGAGCCGAAGTATGACATCCGCGACTGGTCGCCGGATCATACCCGCATGAGCAAGGGCATCACCCTGACAGCGGATGAGCTGGCTGCGATGAAGGATCTGCTGGCGGTTATGGATACCGATTCGTTCGACAGCGACGAATTCGACGTATAAGCTGCGATCTGCATGGAAAGGGAGGTGAAATGATGCGGACAAAGGGACTGAAGACCATTGCCGAAAATCGCAAGGCGAGGCATGAATATTTCGTGCTGGAGAGCTTTGAGGCGGGGCTGGTGCTGACGGGAACGGAGGTCAAATCCATCCGGCTCGGCGGCGTGAATCTCAAGGATAGCTGGTGCAGCATTGAGGATGGCGAGCTGTTCATCAAGCAGATGCACATTTCACCTTACGAGAAGGGAAATATCTATAACCGGGATCCCCTTCGCGTGCGCAAGCTCCTGATGCACAAGGCGGAGATCCACCGTCTGCTCGGCAAGGTCAAGACAGAGGGACTGACGCTGGTGCCGCTGTCGCTGTATTTCAAGGACGGCCGTGTCAAGGTGCAGCTTGGCCTGTGCAAGGGCAAGAAGCTGTATGACAAGCGTGAGGATGCGGCGAAGCGCGATGCCAAGCGTGAGATCGACCGTCATCTGAAGATGCAGAATCAATGATTGTAACCGTTCTTTTACGGAATTGTGATTGACATTCCGGCGCAGAACGGATATAATACAAACAGGGCGGAAAATTCCGTCCGCATAACGGGGGCGTACCGGTTTCGACGGGGGCTTTGCACCGTGATAAGCGAGTAGAGGTCTGCTGCATCTCTTTAAACTGCGGCACGTTTTAAAATTAAACGCTAAAAACAACATTACTGTAAGCTCTCGCAGCCTGCAGGTTGCTGCCTAAGTCAGCATCTGTCCTGTAACTGAGGACCACGGCTCTTACAGGGCATCGATAAGTGGTGAACGTTCCGGCGGCCTGTCCGCACCGCAGGAATGTATTCGGACTACCTTCACAGGAAGCCTGTTTACCGGCGTCCTGTGCGGGGAATTTTAATAGATAAACTACACTCGTAGAAATTTGCGGGAATGGGCTTTCGGACAGGAGTTCGATTCTCCTCGCCTCCACCAATCAAAAATGCGTAACCGGAAAGGTTGCGAAAAGTCCCTAAAACACGGTGTTTTCGTGTTTTAGGGATTATTTTTTTCTGAAAAAGTTGGTGTGTTCAACACGCTCAA
>CACZPI010000171.1 GCA_902783005.1 uncultured Ruminococcus sp.
CGCTGATGTTCAGAAGCTCACCCGTGAGATGTGTCTGGAGCTTATAGAATACATCACAATAGACAAACATCCCTCTGACCGCAAGGCTGAACTGATCCCCCTCTGCACATCAGAGGGGGATCATCAGCCTGTCAAAAAAGTCCAGCCAGCACGCTGGACTTTTTCAGATAAAAGCAGTATAATAGAGATAAAGGCGGTGAAGGCGATGCTGAAACAAGAAAATGAGAACAGGAGCCAGATGGAATTCTTCTGTGTGGACGAGTTCGTCCCGCAGGATCATCTGCTGCGCAAGATCGACAAGACGGTAGACTTCAGTCGGATCTATGATTTGGTGAAGGAGCTGTATTGCCCGGACAACGGGCGACCGAGCTGCGACCCTGTGGTGCTGTTCAAAATGGTCATCATCCAGCATCTTTACGGTATCCCGTCGCTGCGTCGGACAGTCGAGGAGATCCATATGAACGTGGCATACCGTTGGTTCCTGGGCTATACGATGGCGGAGAAGATCCCGCATTTTGCCACGATCAGCTATAATTTCAAGCATCGCTTCACAGAGAAGACCATCGAGGACGTGTTTCACTGGGTCCTCGATGAGATCGCTGCGCGTGGTATGCTCTCGCCGGAAGCCGTTTTCATCGACGGGACGCATATCAAGGCGAGCGCAAACATGAAGAAACGCATCAAAAAGGAGGTGCCTGTCGCTGCGAAGAAGTACGAGAAGCAGCTCATGGAGGAGATCAACGAGGATCGTGTTGCGCACGGAAAGAAGCCGTTTTCGGATGATGACAACGATCCGCCGAAGACAAAGATCGTGAACGAGTCCACAACGGATCCGGACTGCGGCGTTTTCCACAAGGGCGAGCACAAGAAGCAGTTCGCCTACGAAGCGCACACGGCTTGTGACAAACAAGGCTATATCCTGGAATTTGAAGTGACGGCCGGAAATGTCCATGACAGCGTGGCATTTGAGCTGTACTACGACCGTCTGATCGAGAAATTTCCACAGATCGAGTATGTTGTGATGGATGCAGGCTATAAGACCCCCGCGATCGCACGAAAAGTCATCAAGAGCAAGCGTATCCCCGTCCTCCCGTACAAGCGCCCGATGGGCAAAGATGGCTATTTTAGGCCGTATGAGTATGTTTATGATGAGAAGTATGACTGCGTGATCTGTCCTGAAAACCAGTTGTTGAAGTATTCCACAACGAATCGCGAAGGGTACAAAGAATTCAAGAGCTGTCCGCATGTTTGCGAAAAATGTCCCCGTCTTGCGCAATGCACACAGAGCAAGGGACATCAGAAGACCGTCCAGAAGCATATATGGATGGACTTCATGGAGCGCGTCGAGGACATCCGGTACACGGTCGGGATGCGACAACTCTATGACAAGAGAAAAGAAACGATCGGCGGTGTTTCGCGGATGCGAAAGAGAAGCACGGGATGCGCTACACCCTCGTCAGAGGCCTCTCCCAAGTTACGAAATGGGTAAGGCTTAAGTTTGTTGCCATGAACCTCAAAAAATTCGCCCTCCATGCAGCTTGATGGAGGGCTCGCTTTTTGAGCTATAGGCGTATGGGAGGGGTTTATTGACAAGCTGCTGATCCCCCTCTGCACATCAGAGGGGGATCATTTTATGTGGTTTCGTCCTCCGCAGGCGGTTCGGGAAGAGCAGCCGCAGTTTTTCGGCTTTCCATGAAATCAATGTACCGTTCAAACCAGACCTTGACAAGTGCAGCGCACGGAACGGACAGCAGCATGCCGCCCAGGCCGCCGATCTTGCTGCCGATGATGAGCGCCAGTATAACAAGCATCGGATGTACCTCAATGGAGCTCGACAGCAGCTTCGGATTGATAACAGCGCCGTCAATGGCCTGAATGACGGCAATGACGACCAGACCGATCACCATTTTTTTCAGATCACCGGAAATGGCACCGGACAGCAACGTCAGTCCGTATCCGAGAACCGGCCCTAAATACGGCACCAGATTGCCAAGGCCTGCGATCACGCCGATCAGAACGCCGTACTTGATCCCGATGATCGAGAAGGCAACGCTAACCATGGAAGCCATCACCAGCGCATCGGTGAATTGTCCGCGGATGTACCCGCTGAATACGGAATCCACATCCCGGTACACGGCAGTCAGGCGGTTATTGGCCTTCTGCGTCCACATGCAGCGCACGGCGCGTCCCCAGTAGACCCTGAGCTTGGGAGCATCGAGCAAGAAGTAGACAAAGAACAGCACCGAGAAAAGCGCCGTGCTTGCGCCGTCCTTGATGCCGGACATAAATCCTACGACATTGTCCATCGCATTCGAGGAATTTGGCGTCAGCAGTCCGAAGAGCATGGTCTCCGCCTGCGCGAATTGTTCTGCGGTCATCCCGAATTTCAGCACCAGCCTGCGCAGGTCTGCTTCAAAGCTCTGAAGCTCACGCAGCGCTGCATCGAGGATCTCCTCGTAATTGAAGGTGCTGATGAGAAGCACCTGCTTTGTCACGGCAAAGACGATCAGCGTCAGGATCAGTCCCAGAACGATCACCAGTGAAGCAATCGTGATGGCCGCCGCAATGGTATGGGTGCCCTTTTTGGATTTTTGCAGCAGCTTGATGCCGGACAGCCGCTCCCGGATGCGTCTGGTGATCGGGTAGAACAGATAGGCAAAGACCGCGCCGATCAGCATGGGCTTGAGAATCGCGCTGATCCATTGCAGCGCCCGCCCGAAGGCATCCGATACCGATCCGATGCGAAACAGCATCAGAATCAGCGCAAAGGAAACGACCAGTGTAAAGATCACATAGCATGCAATTTTCAGATACCGCTTGTCCACGGCATTCCAGAGTTTTTTGAACATACGCTCCCTCCTTCTATCCATCATTATACACGAAAATGCGGAAAACGTCAAGAGAATGCAAAAAAATCCCTCCCCGCTGCCGGGGAGGGATCGGGGAGAGGTCAGCAGCCGCAGCCGTTGTTGCAGCCGCAGCCGTTGTTATTGCAGCCGCAGCCATTGCCGCAGGCCATGCAGAGAATGAGGATCAGTACGATAATCCAGCAGCAGTTTCCGTCAAAGCATCCGTTCATAAGTCATATCTCCTTTGGAGTTTGTATTTGGAAGCGGCTCTCTTGCCGTTCCATAGTACATCATATGACCGGGCGGAAAAAGTGTTACTTGATGATCTGAATGCTCCGGATGCCTGTGCCCTGCCCGAAGTCGAGCCGCAGATCATGACAGCCCCCTGTCCGGATGTGCGCCGTGATCCGTTTGAAATCGGTGTATCCGTCACAGGCGGGGATCGTCAGCTCTGCAAGCAGCTCCCCGTCAGCCCGTACCGTGACATTCTGCGGGGTGACCGATGCGGATGCCCGGATCACGATGCGCTTTGCTCCCTCAAGGTCGCAGTTCTGATAGGTGAGGGAATTGCTCCAGCGCAGTCCGCGGACATGCGTCTGTCCTGTGAGCGGGTGCGTATAGATCTCTGTGCCCTCCTGCGCATCCCAGAATTCCGCAGGAGTCTCCGCAGTCAGATCCCGCGGCGGAACGGTTTCGGCGGAAACGGTAACCGTCTGACTGCAGCGCAGATCCTTGCAGGAAGCACCCAGGTAAATGTCATAGGCACCTGTTTCCAGACAGAACCGCTGCCGGGAAACATCCCAGATCTCCAGCTCCCGGAAGGGAATGGTCTCGTCAAGGACAGCCGTCTGCCCTGCCGGGATATGCAGCCTTGCAAAGCCGCAGAGCCCGATGGCCGGGCGGGGGATCCTTGCAGACTGTGCGTGGAAATAGAGCTGCACGACCTCATCGCCGTCACGCGCCGAATCGTTGGTAATGCCTGCCTTGACATGAATGCCATTTTCGGTCACCTCTGCCTGCATCCCGGAATAGGAGAACTGCGAATAGCTCAGCCCATAGCCGAACGGATACAGCGGTGTACCGTCGAAATACCGGTAGGTCATTTTCGTTTTGACAATATCGTAGTCCTTGATGTCGGGAAGATCCATGTCGGATGCATACCAGGTGAGCGGCAGCCGTCCTGCGGGATTGTTCTCCCCGAAGAGCGTTTCAGCCACGGCATGTCCGAGCTCCGGCCCCGCATGGCTTGTCCAGAGCATGGCATCCGGCTTTTTCAGCTCCAGGAGCCGCTCCATTGCATACGGATAGCCCGAAACGATCAGCAGGATCACCGGACATGCTGCATCGCCTGTCAGCAGAGAGAGCACCGCATCCTCCTGCACACTGGGAAGCTCGATGGTTCTGCGGTCAAAGCATTCTCTTGCGACCTGCATCGGATCATTGCCGGCACAGTACACAACGGCATCACAGTCCTTTGCAAGCTCCCGCAGACGAGAATTACCGCTGCTGACGCATTCGAGATAAAAGCCGGTCTTCTGATCGGGTCTTGCCTTCGGGCGGCAGGTGACCACGCCGTCTGCATCCAGACAAAACTGCCTGCCGTGCAGGTAATCCGAAAGAATATGGCCGTATCGTACATCCCAGTCTACATGCAGCGTTTCCGATGTGAACCATCCGTATACCACAGTATTTCCCAGCTTCGGGGTGTTGCCGTCGATCATGACAAAGCGCCCGGAATCAACATGCCGGAGGTTCTCCCATTTTCCGTCATCATCATGCTGACAGCGGTAGAAGCGCCCTGCATTTGCCGCATCGGCATCCGCATACAGCCGTTCATCCTCGCCCACGCGGAGATACCGGCCGTTGGGCGCCTTGATCGTAACAATGTCCCAGCCGATGTCATACACGACCTCGCATCCGCGCTCCGCAAGCCCCTGCCGGATGCTGACAAGATAGGAGGAGGTGCCTGTGTACCAGTCCATCGGATTGCAGTCCGCATTCGGGCCGAACAGACCGATCTTCCGGTGCTTTGCGGGATCGAGCGGGAGCACATTCTGTGCATTTTCCAGCAGCACCATGCCCTCCCTTGCAGCCCGCAGATTCAGGGCGCGGTCAGCTTCGGTATTCACATCTGCCCGGGTCAGGGTGTCATACGGCGTTTCCGGATCGAAATGCCCCAGAAGGACTCGGCTTTCCAGCAGATTCCCGACCGCACGGTCAAGGTCTGCTTCACTGATGAGCCCCTCTGCAAGCGCCTTGTGCGCTGCGGCGGACACGCAGGAAAATTCATCCGTCATGGTATCCGCACCCGCATACAAACATGCCTGCAATGCCTGTGCATGGGACTCGAAGGTGCCGTGTGCCGTGACATTCTGTGAGAAATCCGCACCGTCAGTCACTACAAATCCAAGTCCCCATTCCTTTTTGAGTACATTTTTCAGGTCATGGTTCATGACTGCCGGTGCATGACAGATCTCGTTGTAGGCAGTCATGACCGAATGCGCCCCGCCGTGCATGACGGGCGTCCGGAATGCCGCATAGTAATGCTCATGCTTCAGACGCGGATTCAGGTTGGCATTATCCCATCCGCGTTCCTCCTCGTGGTTGTTGGCGCAGAAGTGCTTGAGCGTGGGGATGGTTGCCCAGACGCTTCCTTCGCCGCGCAGGCCGAGGGTGTACTGCGCCGCCATTTCGCCGGTCAGACAGGGATCCTCGCCGTAGCATTCCTCTGTGCGTCCCCAGCGCGGGTCGCGGGAGAGATCGACGGTCGGTCCCCAGACCATCAGACCGCCCTTCTTTCGTTCATTGTAGTAAGCGCGTGCCTCGCGTCCGGCTGTCTGCCCGATCTCCCGCATCATTTCACGGTCGAAGCTGGCCGCCATGCCGATGGGCTGCGGGAATACGGTAGACGGATTCTCCGGCTCCCGGTTCACAAGTCCGCGGGCGATCTCATGCCCGACAAACCATTCCCCGATGCCAAGACGCTCCACAGCATGGTTGTGAGTCGAGAGAAAGCCGATCTTTTCTTCTGTTGTCAGTCTCCCGAGCAGATCAGCGACGCGCTGCTGCGGGGAGAGTGCAGGATCCTGAAACGGATATGCCATAGTTATGCTCCTTTTTCATCATCATCTTCAACTTCTTCATCATTCTGCCGTGGTTCTTCCCGCGAAATCATAAATATCCCCGGAAACCTGATCCAGTCCCGCCAGTGCCGCATAGGAAAGCAGCAGGGAGGCGTCCGAGGAATCAAAGCCCCCGTCTCCGTTGATGTCCGCTTCAAGCGACTGCAGGGCGGTGAGGGGATTCTGATCGAGACCGCTCAGTGCAGCTGCAACCAGAATGGAAGAGGCATCCGAAGCGTCCGTATTGCCGTCATGATCGAGGTCTCCAAGCGAGAAATGCGGCCTTGCGATCGCATAGTAGGCAGCGATATTCACAACGCGGCCGGTAATTTCCGGCTCGGCGTACATGGCGGAATCGGCCTCCTGCGTGTCATTGACGCTCAGATAAATCTCCATCTGCGTCATATCATAGGAGCCTTCGGGATCCATATCCGGATCATCAATGGTGAAGCGGTATTCCGTCGTCTGGTAATCCGCTGTCTGTGCCGACGGCATCCCGAGTACAAGACGGTAATCGCCTTCCTTCAGAGCGCACTGCATGACCGTATCACCGATCAGCTCCGAGCGGTAGGTGTAATACAGAAGCTCTCCCTCCGGGGTCGAACGGTAAATATCAAAGGTGGAATAGGAAAAATCGCGCGTGAAATGGATCCCGACGATCCCGGTCGTCAGGAATGAGATCGTTGCCAGACACGGCGGCGTGACCGTCTTTTCGCCTTCGGCAGCGGCAGCAAGGGGATGCAGCATTGCCAGCGCACAGGCAAGTGCAGCAAGTCGTTTGCATCGCATAAGCTCACCTCCATAGGAAAATCATACTATTAGTATAACATACTGACAGCCAGAAAGCAAGATGCCCGCAGCAATTTCCTATTGCAATTCTGTCTTATTTATGCTATAATAGGTATGGTATTCCAGACAGCCGCATATACTTGCGGCAGAAATCTTTTGAAATTGAGGTGCAGCTATGATCGAATTGAAATGTTACCGCGGCCATATCCGCAATTGGGAGGCGCTCTGCAAGGAGCTCGGACTCGACAGCACAATGTCCCGCGAAGCGCGTGAGGAAGCCATTCTTCTGCAGGGCTATGCAAAATGGGGCAAGGACATTGCCGACCATCTCTACGGCATGTTCGCCTTTGCGCTGTATGATACGGATGCACAGGAGCTGTTCTGCGTGCGCGATCAGTTCGGCACCAAGCCCTTCTATTATTATGAGACGGCCGACGGCAGACTGCTGTACGGCACCATGATCCGCGATATTCTCGGACAGGACGGCTTTGTCAAGGAGCTCAACGAATCCATGCTCCAGATCTACATGACGCTGACCTATGTGGCAGGCGAAGACACCTTCTTCAAGGGTGTCAAGAAGCTGATGCCCGGTCACTGGCTGACATTCAAGGACGGCAGGCTCGCGCTTCACCGTTACTGGAAGCCGGAATTCCATCCGGATGAGACCAAAACTCTTGACGAATGGGCGGACGAGATCCACACCACGCTCGGGCAGATGATGCGCGAGGTCAAGACTCCGGACGAGACAGCAGAATCCTTCCTCTCCGGCGGTGTGGATTCCTCCTATGTGCTGGCTATGTCGGATGCAAAGCGTGCAGATTCCTGCGGCTATGATGAGGAGCGCTTCGATGAATCCCGCGTGGCCGCCGTCACGGCAAAGCTGCTGGGTGTGGAGCATTCCGTTGCCAAGATTGGCCCGGAGGATTTCTTCGGCATCGTGCCCTATACCATGTACCATATGGAGCAGCCGCTCGGTGATGCCTCTGCGATCGTCTTTACCCTTGGCTGCAATGCAACGGCACAGCACACGAAGCTCTGCTATTCCGGAGAGGGTGCGGATGAATTCTTCGGCGGCTACAATATGTACCGCAATGCCGAGCGCTACGGCGACAATCTCAGGACCTTCTATGTCGGCAACACCAACATCATGAAGGAGGATGAGAAGCAGCGGATCCTGAAGCATTACGATCCGTCCGTGCTCCCGATCAATCTGGTGAAGTACATCTACGAAGAGACCGAGGGACTCGATCCCCTGACCAAGATGTCCGATGTGGATATCCAGATCTGGCTTGAGGGCGACATTTACCTGAATGTGGATAAGATGAGCACCGCAGCCGGCCTGGAGATCCGCATGCCGCTGACCGACCGCCGCATCTTTGACATTGCCTCCCGGATGCCGTCGCGCTTCAAGGTGACCGAGGAGCAGAACAAGGTGGCTTTCCGTACCGCAGCCGCCAAGGTGCTTCCGGAGGAAATTGCCTTCCGCAAGAAGCTCGGCTTCATCGTTCCGGTGCGCATCTGGCTGGCTGACGAGAATTACAATGCCGATGTCCGCCGCCTGTTTGCAAGCGACATTGCAGAGCAGTTTTTCAATGTCGATGAGATCCAGGCGATCTACAAGGACTATGTCGGCGGCAATTCCGACAACTGGCGCAAGATCTGGACGATCTATACCTTCCTTGTCTGGTACGAGGAATACTTTGTAAAGAGATAACAGAAAACGCCCCCGCATTGCAGAATGCGGGGGCGTTGATTGTCGAAAAAAGTGTCAGAGACACTTTTTCGACAGTCTGAAACGATCCCCCTCTGATGTGCAGAGGGGGATCGTTGGCTATTCTGTCAGATCATTCCGCAGGGGAATCGGTTTCAGGATCCTCTACCGGTACGATCACAGCATCGTCGGATTCTGCCTGACGATTGCCGCATTTGTAGCAGAAGAGCGCATCCGGATTGACCAGCGTTTCGCCGCAGAACCGGCAGAATTTCCGCTGACCCGGTGCAGGTACCTGAACCGGCGTCTCTGCAGCAGGTGCAGACACTTCCGGAACCGGTGCAGGCTCGACAGGCGCTTCCTCTGCGGCAGACGCTTTTTCTTCGACAGGCACAGTCTCCGGAATGCTGCCTGCAAAAGCGGGAACAGCCTCCGGTACAGGCTCGGCCGTTACTGCCTGCTTTGCGGCGTGTTTTTCCTGGACGGTCTTTGCAATGGCATTCCAGATGCCGCCGAATCCAAAGAGCACAATGCAGCCAAGCGTGCCGATGGCGGTCACGATCAGGAGATCGGTACGCAGCGCTGTCAGCGGCGCTTTCATCCAGCGATCCTCCGTAAAGCCGATGCACAGCGGCCCGGCTGCCGAAGCGATCAGCAGCAGGACACAGGGAATGAATGCCGTCACGGAGAATGTCTTGAATGCCGATCCGATATGGCGGCTGCCGCGCACCTGAATCACGATCAGACGGATCAGCAGCAACAGCAGCAGTACGGACAGGGCAATCCACATGACCATGCTCGGCACCCAGCGGAAAAGGAGCTTGCCGGGATTCTGGGTGAATGCCTGTTTCAGTCCGGCATTCAGCGCGTCGGCATCCGGGCTGATCCGTTCACGGATCACCGAGGTCTGCGATGCATTCAGGGCGGAACCTGTGACATCAGAGATCACATCGGCATTGCGGTCAATGGCATGGATGAATTTCTGCGCATCAAAATCCGGCAGCTCCGACTGCATCCCGCTGCGGACGTAATTCAGGTAGATCCATACATCTGACCGGAATGACTTGCTGAAATCTCCGTCATGCAGGATGGCCTTCATCTGCTCCTCACTGATGCCGGAATCCTGCATATAGCTGTCGAGCACCCACTTTGCAAAGGATTCGCGTGTCCCCTGCGCATTTGTGACCGTCATCTCATCAAACGGGATCGACGATGCGGCATCCAGCACGGCCTTCCCCTTCACCCAGCGCGATGCTGTCAGCGAACCGATCAGCGCGACTGCCAGCAGAACGATCAGGATGACGCAAAGCGTGCTGTGGAAGATGACTTTACCCTTTCCATATGTCTTTTTCATTTCATAAATCCTCCGTTTTCTCTCTGTGCTTTATTTCTTTTTCTGCTTGCCGCCCTGCTTCATGGTCAGGGAAATACGGCTGCGTTTGAGATCCACATCCAGCACCCAGACCTTGACCACATCACCGATCTTGACGACCTCCAGCGGATGCTTGACAAAGCGGTCACTCATCTGGGAAACATGCACCAGTCCGTCTTCATGGACGCCCACATCCACGAAGCAGCCGAAATCCACGATATTGCGCACCGTGCCCATCAGCTCCATGCCCGGGGTCAGATCCTTGAGCTCCATGACATCCCCCGAACGCAGCAGCGGCGGCGGCAGAAGGTCACGCGGATCACGGCCGGGCTTCTGCAGCTCCGCGATCATGTCGTCAAGGGTATAGGTACCGATGTGCAGCTCCTCGGCAATGTTCTTCCTTCCGGCCTTCTTGACGGTATCGGCCAGCCCTGTCAGCTTGCCGGCACCCGCATCCTCCAGCGAATAGCCGAACTGTCCGAGCAGCGCCTCGGCTGCCTCATAGCTCTCCGGATGGACTGCGGTATTGTCAAGAGGCTGGGTGCCGCCCGGAATGCGCAGGAAGCCGGCGCACTGTTCATACGCCTTAGGGCCGAGCTTCGGCACCTTGAGCAGCTCCTTGCGTGTCGTGAAGGCGCCGTTGTCCTCACGGTACTTCACGATATTCTTCGCAACTGCCGCACTGATGCCTGCAATATGGGACAGAAGCGGCGCAGAGGCGGTATTGACATCGACACCGACGGCATTCACACACTTTTCCACAACGCCGTCCAGAGCTGTCTGGAGCTCCGCCTTGGGCATATCATGCTGATACTGGCCGACACCGATGGCCTTCGGGTCGATCTTGACTAGCTCTGCAAGCGGATCCTGGAGCCGGCGTGCAATGGAAACCGCGCTCCGGAGCGATACATCATATTCCGGAAATTCCTCGGCTGCCAGCTCCGATGCGGAATACACGGAAGCACCTGCCTCGGAAACAACCATATACGAAACCTTATGTGAGAACTCCGGCAGAAGATCTGCGATAAAGCTCTCGGATTCACGGGATGCGGTACCGTTGCCGATGGATACGGCTGTAACGCCGTAGCGGTTGACCATATCCTTCACCGTCTTGCCGGCGGCTTTGAGATTGGCACCGGGAAGCGTTGCATGGATCACGCCGGTATCCAGCACCTTGCCCGTGCCGTCTACAACGGCGAGCTTGCAGCCGGTACGATAGCCCGGATCCAGACCGAGGGTGACGGTATTCCGGAGCGGAGGCTGCATCAGAAGCTGTTCCAGATTCGAGGCAAAGACTGTGATCGCATCGGCGCAGGCCTTTTCAAAGACGGCTGCACGCACCTCACGGATCACGGAAGGGATGATAAGCCGCTTGGCTGCATCACAGGCCGCATCGCGGACAAGCTGTCCTGCGGGAGAATCATTCTTCACATAATCACGGGTGCAGATGCGTTCCGGAAGTCCCTCGCTGGTCACGATATTGACCTTGAGAATACCCTCCTTCTCACCGCGGTTCAGGGCAAGCACCTGATGGCCGTGGAGCCGGGGCATGACGCATTCAAAGGCATAGTAGCCGGTATACACGCCCTCCTCGGGTGCATCCGCCGCGGCCGTGCTGGTGATGGTGCCGAAGCGCTGGTAGAGATCACGCATATCTGTACGGATCTTTGCGTCATCTGCAATATCCTCGGCAATAATGTCCATTGCTCCCTGAATTGCAGCCGCTGCATCGGGCACCTCCAGCTCTGCATTGATATACGCGGCCGCTTCCGCCTGCGGATCGGTTTTCGGATCCTGCTGCATCAGAAGGGCAGCCAGCGGTTCAAGGCCGCGCTCACGGGCAACAGAGCCTCTTGTGCGGCGTTTCTCTTTATAGGGACGGTAGATGTCCTCCACCTCGACCATTGTCTGTGCCGCAGCAAGCGCCTGCACGATCTCATCGGTGAGCTTGCCCTTGTTTTCAATGGCGGTGCGCACCTCTTCCTTGCGCTCTTCGAGGTTGCGCAGGGATTTCAGACGTTCGGAGATCTTCCGGATGGTCTGGTCATCAAGCGCCCCGTGCATTTCCTTGCGGTAACGCGCAATGAAGGGCACGGTCTTGCCGTCATCAAGCAGCGCAACGACATTCTGCACCTGCTCGGGGCGTACCTGAAATTCTTCTGTGAGCTTCTGTAAAATATCCATGGGTGTTCTCCTTCGGGTAATTTGCTTGGAACCAAATCTGTTCAGGCAGGACTTCCCTGCCCTGTTTTCTGATAACTGAGTATTTCCTGCATAAACGGCTCTCCGTATTTCTCCAGCTTGATCCGGCCGACACCGGATACGGCGAGAAATGCATTCTCATTGTCCGGGGCTTTCCGGGTCATATCCTGCAGCGTCGCATCCGTGAAGATGATATAGGCCGGAACGCCCTCACGCGCCGCAATCTTCTTACGGCAGTCACGCAGGCGGGCATAGAGCGCGGCATCCAGATCCTCCGGCACGGTGCTGTGCGCAGATGCAGGGGCTTTGACGATATTCATGGTGATCGTCGGCCGTTCCCGCAGCAGCTCTGCGGATTTCCGGTTGAGCCGGAGCGAATGGTATTCCCCGCCCAGGCCGATCCATGCCTCCACCAGCAGATAATCAATGATCTGCCGGATCTCGGAGGCAGATTTCTCCGCCATAATGCCGTAGGTGGACAGCCTGCCGTCGAAATGGAATTTCTCATAGCGCTCCGCCTTGCTGCCGTGCAGAATATCTGCGACAGCACCGGGTCCGAATTGCAGCCCGATCTGATCGAGCCGGTAGATGCAGGAAACGATCTTCTGGGCATCGACGGTAATATCCTGCTGCTCATAATTCGTTTCGCAGCAGCTGCAATTGCCGCAGTAGGACGGTGCATCTTCTCCGAAATACCGGAGCAGATACTGCCGCAGGCAACTGTTTCGCGTGCAATAAGAGCTCATCTGCAGCAGCCGTTCCTCATCCCGCTCCCGCAGACGCCGGCGGGTTTCCTCGTCGAGATGGTCATTGCCGGAATCCATTCCCATCAGATAGCGGTTTCTGATAATATCGTTGCCCGAATAGTACAGAATGCATTCCGCCGGTGCGCCGTCGCGTCCGGCGCGTCCTGCCTCCTGGTAATAGTTTTCAAGATTCCGGGGCATATTGTAATGGATCACATACCGCACATCGCTTTTGTCGATGCCCATGCCAAAGGCATTGGTCGCCACCATGACAGGCTTACGGTCATACAGGAAATCCTCCTGATTGGCCTTGCGCTCCTCCGGGCTCAGCCCTGCGTGGTAGCGGGTCGCTGCAATTCCATTCCGATTAAGCGCTTCGGTGACCTGCTCCACGAGCTTGCGGGTCATACAGTAAACGATCCCGGATGTATCGGGATGCTCATGAATGTATTTGACCAGGAGATTTTGCTTGTTGATCCCGCGTGTAACGGAAAAATGCAGATTGGCACGGTCAAAGCCCGTGATCTGCTGCACAGGATCATGCAGACCCAGAATCCGGATAATATCATCCGCAACCACCCGGGTGGCCGTTGCTGTAAATGCGGCAATCACCGGTCTGCGCGGGATTTCCTTCAGATAAGTAAGGATCCGCAGGTAGCTTGGGCGGAAATCCTGTCCCCACTGCGAGACACAATGCGCCTCATCCACGGCAACGAGCGAGATCGGAAGTGTATGGGCGATCTGCAGGAAGCTCTGTGTTTCCAGGCGTTCGGGGGCTGCATACAGGATCCGGATGCGTCCGTCATAGATCTGGGACAGTACATAGCGGTATTCCTCTTCCGGAACTGTGGAATTGAGATAGGCTGCCGGGATGCCGCTTTCGATCAGTGTGCGTACCTGATCGTGCATCAGGGAGATCAGCGGTGTCACAACGATCGTCAGACCCGGAAGCAGCATGGCCGGGATCTGGAAGCAGATGGATTTTCCGGCGCCTGTGGGCATGACGCCCAGTGCATCGCGGCCACTGAGTATCGCATGGATCAACTCTGCCTGACCGGGACGGAACTGCGGATAGCCGAAATACCGCTGTAAAATCTGTTCAGGTGTTATGACAGCTCCCCCTCCTTCAAGCCGTTCCAGAGGCACTGTGCAAGATCGGCATTGCCGTCCGGGGTAAAGGCAACGCCCTCCCCTTCCAGAAGCTCACGCTGCCGCTGTTCCCCGCCAAAGGCAAATGCGGGAGCCATACCGCCAAAGCGGTTGACAACGCGGTGACACGGGATCACGCCCGGCTCCGGATTGACATGGAGCGCGTATCCGACGACCCGTGCCCATCTGGGATTTCCTGCCAGATGGGCAATCATGCCATAGGTTGCCACCTTGCCGCGTGGGATCTGCCGGACAACATCGTAGATCTTTTCAAAAGCAGTCACAGTCTGCCTCCTCACTGCTATTCCTTCAGAAATGATACAAGCAGCCTCCGTACAAAGGCTGCTCATTTATTATACTACATCCGGGACGCAATTGCAAGCATTTAAGCGGATATTTGTGTAAATTGACGCCATCCGAAAAATTTTTTTGATTTTTTCTAAAAACCCCTTGACAAACCCAGACTCTTGTGCTATAATATAATAGCTGTGCAAACAGTAGATGGCGGTATAGCTCAGTTGGCTAGAGCACTTGGTTCATACCCAGGGGGTCGCTGGTTCAAATCCTGCTGCCGCTATCCGGCCCGTTGGTCAAGAGGTCAAGACACCGCCCTTTCACGGCGGAAACATGGGTTCAATTCCCGTACGGGTCACCAAACCATATGCTCGGAAACAGCGTAATATCGCCGTTTCCGAGTTTTTCTTTTATAGTGAAAATCC
>CACZPI010000172.1 GCA_902783005.1 uncultured Ruminococcus sp.
ATAATGTAAAACCGCCGCTGCATCAAGGGATGCAGCGGCGGTGAGCTTGTCAAAAAAGTCTGTTTTGGGGAGGACGTACTGCTGATCAGCCCCTCCCCCTGCCCCCTCCCCGCACGCGGGGAGGGGGTTTTTAGGTGTGGGGGCTTCGCCCCCACACCCCCCTGAAAAAGTGTCACAGACACTTTTTCGACAGTCTGACCGCCGCTGCATCAAGGAATGCAGCGGCGGTATTTTACAGATCAAAGCAGCGCCATGATCTCCTCATAGGCGAGCACGGCATTGCGCACGCAGTCATCACACGGGCACAGCACCTTGCCGGTATCGCGGCCCTTGAGCTCCTTGCACAGGAGCGCACCGCAGTCACGCTTGAAGGCGCCGGAGATCATGCGGGTATAGCGCATGCTGCCGCTGCCCTGCGTTTTCATGCCGGCTGCCATTGCCGCGCCGACAAGGGCGCCGCAGGTATTTTCCATTGTACCCATGCCGCCGCCGAAGCCTGCGCCAAGCTGTGCAAGCTGCTCCGGCGTCAGGCCGGTATCATCTGCAAGTGCCATTGCGACCGCCTGGCAGCAGTTGTAACCGCTGCGCTTGAGGGCGACTGCCTTTTCTGCTCTTTCACTGGTTGCCATCCGGAATCCCCCCGATCCTGTAGATTGATTCCATTATACCCGAAACAGAAGGGAAAGTCAAGCAAAAACTGGACATTCCGGGCGGGATGTGGTATACTGATATCATGTTGTTCCAATACAAATGAGATGGAAAAGGGGGTATGGGGGAAAATCGGCGCGCCTGGGCGTGACCGGCGCAGCGAAGCGGAGGCGGTTTAGCCCAGGATGCTATGGAGCGCCGATTGTCCCCCATTTCAAAAAGGAGGTTACTATGACACATATCCTGCTGGTCGAGGATGACAGATCCATCCTCACGACTTTGACGGCATTTCTGGAAGCAGAGGGCTTTGCGGTAAAGACCGCATCCGGACAGACCAAGGCACTTGAGCTTGCCGCACAGGGGCAGTTTGATCTGGTGCTGCTGGATGTCTCGCTGGCGGACGGCAACGGCTTTGCGGTCTGCAAGGCGATCAAGGCGGAATACGGTCTGCCGGTCATCTTCCTGACGGCTTCGGGGGATGAATTCAGCACCGTCACCGGCTTTGAGCTGGGGGCAGACGACTACATTGCCAAGCCCTTCCGGCCGCGGGAGCTGATCTCGCGCATCCGCAATGTCCTGCGCCTCACCGGGGGCAGCAAGGGCATCATCACGCTGGGCAATGTCACCGTCGATACCGTGCGCGGGACTGCGGCCAAATCCGGGCAGGAGCTTTTCCTCTCCGCGCTTGAATACCGCCTGCTGCTGACCTTTCTCAATCATCGCGGCGCTGTCCTGACCCGCACGGCGCTTCTTGAATCCATCTGGGATGCCGCCGGGGAATTCGTCAGCGACAATACCCTGACCGTCTATATCAAGCGCCTGCGGGAGAAGATCGAGGACGACCCGCAGGATCCGAAGCTCATCCGCACCGTGCGCGGCATGGGCTACCGGGTGGACTGATGGGATTCTGGCGCAATGCCGAGGTGCGGCGGGCACTCCTCTGGCATCTGACCGCGGCAGGGATCCTGACGGCTGCCGCATTTGCCCTGGGCGGCAGGAAGGCAGGCTGGCTTGTGCTTGCAGCCGGCCTTGTGATGACATGCATTTCGATGCTGACCACATGGCTGCGCTACCGCCGGATCGCAAGGCTTGCCGGGGAGATCGACACGCTTTTGCATACCGGATGCGAGATCGGGTTTGCGGGACAGACCGAAGGAGAGCTGGCCGTTCTGGAAACAGAGATCCGGAAAATGACCCTGCGCCTGCGGGAGCAGAGCGAACGGCTGACCGTGGAAAAGCAGTACCTTGCCGATTCTCTTGCGGATGTGTCCCATCAGCTTCGCACGCCGCTGACCTCCATGCATCTGCTGGTATCGCTGCTCCAGGAGCCGGGCGTCAGCGCAGAACGCAGAAGCACGCTGCTGCAGGAGCTGCACGGGCTCCTGTCACGGATCGACTGGCTTGTGACGGCGCTGCTCAAGCTCTCGAAGCTCGATGCCGATGTGGTCAATATGCGGCAGGATCCCGTGGAGCTGCAAAAGCTCCTGCATGATGCCTGTGAGCCCCTGCAAATTGCTGCGGAGCTGCGGGAGCAGACCCTTTCTGTGAAGGCGCAGGGCAGCTTCACCGGCGATGCGGAATGGACGGGCGAGGCGATCGGGAATATCGTGAAAAACTGCATGGAGCATACCCCGGCAGGCGGGCGCATTACGATCAATGCGCAGGAAAATCCGCTGTACAGCGAAATCCTGATCGAGGACACCGGTACGGGCATCGACCGGGCGGATCTGCCGCATATCTTTGAGCGGTTCTACAAGGGGGCGCATTCCTCCGAATCCAGCTACGGCATCGGACTTGCCCTTGCCCGGACGATCATCACCCGGCAGGGCGGCACGGTCAAGGCCGAAAATGTCCCGGACGGCGGGGCACGGTTCACGATCCGGTTTTACAAAGGCGCGGTCTGACGCAAAGTGACGTTTTTGTCATTTTAGAGTCACCGGAAAGTCACGCGGATGTGTTACAATAGAATCATCCCAAAGAGAAAAGGAGCAGATCACATGGAAATTCTGAAAGTGGAACACCTCTGCAAGACCTACGGCGAGGGCGAAAATGCGGTACATGCCCTCGACGATGTGAGCTTTTCGGTGAATAAGGGCGAATTTGTCGCCATCATCGGCCCGTCCGGCTCGGGCAAATCGACGCTGCTGCATATCCTCGGCGGTGTGGACAAGCCCACCTCCGGCACCGTCCTGATGAACGGCACGGATGTGTATACCCAGAATGACGAGCAGCTTGCCATCTTCCGCCGCCGTCAGGTGGGGCTGATCTATCAGTTCTACAACCTGATCCCGGTGCTGAATGTCACGGAGAATATCACCCTTCCCGTGCTCATGGACGGACAGACCGTCAATGAAGAACGCCTTGCCGAGCTTGTGAATACCCTTGGTCTCAAGGGCAGGGAACAGCATTTGCCCAATCAGCTCTCCGGCGGCCAGCAGCAGCGTGTTTCCATCGGACGCGCCCTCATGAATGCACCCGCCGTGCTGCTTGCCGATGAGCCGACCGGCAACCTGGACAGCAAGAATTCCCAGGAGATCGTCAATCTGCTGCGCCTGTCGAATCACAAGTACGGACAGACCCTCATCATCATTACGCATGACGAGAGCATTGCCCTGCAGGCAGACCGCATCCTCGCGATCGAGGACGGACACATTACAAGAGATGAGGTGCTGCGGGGATGAACGTCTTTCATAAGGTCACACTCGAATCCCTCCGCAGGAACCGTGTGCGCACGGCAGTCACGATCACCGGCATCACGCTTTCGGCGGCGCTTCTGACGGCGGTCACGACCTCGGTTTCCAGTCTGAGCCATTACCTGATCGAAGGCGTGACCTACCAGGACGGCAAATGGCATTCCTCCGCATGCGGATGGGAGATGGAGGATTACAGGAAGCTATGTGCCAATGAGGAGGTCACGGATGCGGCCTACCTCCAGACGATCGGCTATGCAGCGATCGACAGCACCAACGAAAACAAGCCGTACCTGTACATTGCCGGCATCAGCGGGAATTTTACGGATCTGGTGAGCGTGCATGTCGTCGAAGGAACGCTGCCGGCTTCCGGAGACGAGCTGATGATCCCGGAGCATCTGGCGACCAACGGCGGCGTGGTGTATCATGTCGGTGATACTGTCACCCTTGAGATCGGACAGCGCATCGGGGAGCGCGGCGAAGTCCTGCTGCAGAGCGTTCCCAATTTTGAGATGTCGTCCACCGGTGAAGATACGCCCCGGGAGGAGCATCTCGAAAATGCAGAAACCCGCACCTTCACGATCTGCGGCATCTGTGAGCGTCCGGAATTTGAGCCGTTCTCCGCGCCCGGCTACACCTGCCTGACGGCGGCGGATGCAGATGAACGGATCATTGACATGTACTACACGGTGAAGCATCCGCGGAACATTTACCGGTTCATGGAGGATACCGGCATCCAGGGCAATACCCACACCGATCTGCTGATGCTGCTTGGGGTTTCGCGGTTCAGCGGCTATTATCAGGTCGTGTACGGCATGGCAGGCATTCTGATCCTGCTCATCATGTTCGGATCGGTCGCCCTGATCTACAATGCCTTTGCGATCTCCGTTTCCGAACGTACCAGGCAGTTCGGCCTGCTGTCCTCGGTGGGCGCCACCAAGAAGCAGCTTCGCCGGATGGTGCGCTTTGAATCGCTGTGTGTCAGCGCCGTGGGCATCCCGCTGGGCATTCTGGTCGGCATTGTCGGCATCACGGTCACCTTCCTGGCGATCGGCAGCAAGTTTACGATCTTCTGGAAAAATCCGGTGCCGATGCGCATTCATGTTTCCTGGGGAGCCCTGGCCGTTTCGCTGCTGGTATCGCTGGTCACGGTGCTGATCTCCGCATGGATCCCGTCGGTGCGTGCCACAAAGGCAAGTGCTGTGGAGGCCATCCGGCAGACTGCCGATGTGAAGGCGGAAAAGCGCCCGGTCAGAACCCCGAAATGGATTTACAAGCTGTTCGGCCTTCCGGGGATGCTGGCACACAAATATTTCCGGCGTTCCCGCAGGAAGTACCGTGCCACCATCCTGAGCCTGTTCATGAGCGTGGTGCTGTTCATTTCCTCCTCGGCCTTCACGATGTATCTGACGGAAAGCGTTACGGGGGTATTCCGGACGGCGGATTTTGACATCCGTTACTGGATCGAGCCGGAAGAAAGCCGCGTTACCTTTGATGAGCTCACCGGGCTCATCCGGGAGTGCCCGCATATCACGGAAGCCGCCGGCGGCGTCTGCATGTCCGTGCCGTGCAATGTGGACAAGAACGACATGGATCCCGAAACGCTGGCCGGCGAGTATTATATGACGGGTACGGGCTATGAGGAGCCGGGCAGACTGGTGGTATTCCCGCGCCTCTGCTTTGTAACGGACGATACCTACCGGGCATTTCTGGCAGAAAGCGGGCTTTCCGAAGCAGAATACATGGATCCCGATGCGCCCCTTGGCGTTGCCGTCAACCGTCTGCGTGTCTTTGATGAGGAGCGGGAGAAATCCGTGGAAGTCCATTTCATGAAGGAAGGCCCCTTTGAAATGCGCATGGCGCGTGAACGGCAGATCGAGGGATTCTATGTGGACGGCTTCAATGGTGATACCGTCGTGTACCGCAAGATCGGCGATGAACAGGGCACCGTGCGGGAGATCCCGAAGTCCGAGGCACTGGTCTGGAAAACGCTGCAGGTCGGCGCGACCGTGGATCAGGCGCCGTGGTTCATAGACACGGAATATGCCATGACAGTGCTGTATCCGATGTGCGTCAGGGACACGGTGATGAAGAATATGGATCCCAATTCCGGCAACTGGGAATTTGGCATCCGCGCAGAAGATCACAAGACAGCCTTTGATGAATTCCAGAGAATGCTGACCGCGGAGGGCATTGCCGGAAATGCCTATGATATGACAGAGGAGGAAGAGAACGAGCGGAATCTGGTGACCATCGTGCAGGTGTTCAGCGGCGGCTTCATCGTGCTGATCTCGCTGATCGCGGCAGCCAATGTATTCAATTCCATCTCGACAAATGTGGCGCTGCGCCGGAGAGAATTTGCAATGCTCAAGAGCGTCGGCATGACCGACAGGGGACTGATGGGCATGATGAATTACGAATGCGTGCTCTATGGCACACGCGCACTGCTGTTCGGCCTGCCGGTGTCCTTCGGCATGACTTTGCTGATTTACCGGACGATCCACCGCGGCTTTGAAACGGGATTCTCCGTGCCGTGGGGTGCAGTCGGAACGGCTGTGCTGAGCGTATTTGCGGTGGTATTCGTCACGATGCTGTATGCAATGCGCAAGGTACGGCAGGAAAACCCCATTGATGCTCTGAAGAATGAAAATCTGTAAACAAGATCCACACAATACAAGACCTCTCCCTGCATAAGGCAGATGTCCATACAGAAGTTTAGCCCCGAAGCATGCTGAAATGCTTCGGGGCTTTGTATTGGTTATAGTGCACAGAATTTATCGTTTTTTCAAAGCAAAACAGGCTTTATAAATTCCTGCTGCTAACAGTAGTACTGTGTTAATGCTATTTTCCGCATCACATTTTCTGCTTTTACAAAAAATTCACAATAATTTCATCGTTTTTTTTTTTTTTTATGTATAATTTTATAAATTCCACATAACGGAAGTTTACTTGTGGAAAAATAAGTGAGGTGTACTATGAGTAAGAGTGTCACATTTGGAAAACACGATGAGGAACTGATTACCCTCATCCAGAAATTCCAGCACAAAAATGAAATTGCAAGTTTTACTGAGGCGGTTCGTCAATTATGTAGGCTGGCATTGGAAATCGAAAAGATCAGGGAGGGACAGAAGCATGAATGAGGTACTCATAAGGGCAGAGATCAATAAGAAGCCCAATGGATTGTTTTATGTGATACTCGTTGCTGCACTCCTGTCTATTGTGCTATTCATTGTTTCTATGGTACCGGTGAAACAAGTAGACCGTTCTGATTTGCTTGGAAGTTGGTATGTCAGTCATGGGGGGTATTATGATGTAGTGAATATTTTTGGAGAAACAATTCGATGGAATCGAAGCTGTTCTGATAAAATTACCGGTGAATGGGAGCATGAAGCAGGCACAAACCTGTTACTGTTTGTCAAGCCCTTTTTAAAAGATTTTTTAACATACTAGTTTTCAACACATAGGCATGACAATAAAGCCGAATA
>CACZPI010000173.1 GCA_902783005.1 uncultured Ruminococcus sp.
GGCCAGTTCCGGGAAGCGGGCATCACCGATATTCTTGCGCTGCGCGGGGACAAGAGCCCTGACCGCCCGGAAAAGCATGATTTCCGCTATGCCTCGGAGCTGATCGACTTCATCCGTTCCCAGGGGGATTTCCGGCTGTATGCCGCCTGCTACCCGGAGACGCATCCGGAAGCACGCAGCAGCGCGGAGGATCTGCGCCACCTCAAGGAAAAGGTGGACAAGGGCGCCGGACACCTGATCTCGCAGCTCTTCTTTGATAATGCCAGCTTCTATGATTTCCGCGAAAAGTGCGAGATCATCGGCATTGATGCGCCCATTGAGGCAGGCATCATGCCCGTGGTCAATGCCGCGCAGATCCAGCGGATGGTCAGCCTGTGCGGGGCTTCCCTGCCGCGCAAATTCACCGTGATGATGCAGCGCTTCGGGCATTCCCCGGAGGCCATGCGTGATGCCGGCATTGCCTATGCGGTCGATCAGATCGTGGATCTGGCATCGAACGGCGTGGACGGCATCCATCTGTATACCATGAACAATCCCTATGTCGCAAGGCGCATTACGGAGGCTGTCTCCGGCATCCTCGGGAGATCGCTGTGAAAACCCCGCAGGCCGTAGACCTTCCGCAGGCCTTCCACTTCATGGGGATGCGCGGGGAGCCGGATGTGCGGATGTGGGAAACGGCCAAGAGCTGCGAACAGATGCTCCTGGCGATGGTGCAGCCGCGGTTTGTATACCTCGTCTGTCCGGTCACACCCGCACCGGAGGGCATTGTCTGCGCAGGCACCACGCTCATTCTGCGCGGAAAGGACATTGCCGCGCATCTGTCCGGATGCAGCCGCGCCGTGCTGATGTGCGCGACGCTTTCGGCGGGGGCAGATGCCGCCATCCGCAAGGCCTCCGCACAGGATGTCCTGCGGGGCATGATGACCGATGCGATGGCATCCGCACTGACCGAACAGGTCTGTGATGCCGCCGAGCGCGAGATCATGGACACGATGCCGGGTGTGTACAGCACATGGCGGTTCAGCCCCGGCTACGGCGACCTGCCGCTCGAAACACAGGGGGATTTCCTGCGGGCAGTCAATGCCGAAAAGCGTCTGGGCGTGACACTCAGCGAAAGCGGCCTTTGCATCCCGACCAAGACTGTTACGGCGGTATTCGGCCTGTCCGAATCCCCCGTATCCAAGGGAAAACGCGGCTGTGTGATCTGCTCGATGGCAGAGCACTGCCCTTACCGGAAGCAAGGAGGACATTGCTATGATTGATATTCTGAACAAAGACACATTTCTCATCCTTGACGGCGGTATGGGCACGATGCTGCAGGCGATGGGTCTGCCCCTGGGCGGCATTCCGGAGCTCTGGAATCTCGAAGCCCCGGAGAAGATCACCGCCATTCACAAGCAATATGTCGATGCCGGATCGGATGTGGTGTATACCAATACCTTCGGCTGTAACCGCCTGAAAATGGCGAGAACCGGGAAAAGCGTGCAGGAGCTCATTGCGGCAGCGGTGCGCAATGCCCGGAATTCCGGCGCAAAGTACGTTGCCCTGGACATCGGCCCGATCGGACACATGCTTGAACCGACGGGAACGCTGAAATTTGAGGAAGCGTATGACATTTTCCGCGAGCAGATCGAAGCGGGCGCGGATGCAGACCTGATCGTCTTTGAGACGATGAGCGATCTGCTGGAGGTGCGTGCGGGACTGCTGGCCGCGCGGGAGCACGGCGGCGGCCGGCCGGTATTCGTCACCATGAGCTTTGAGGAGAGCGGACGCACATTCACGGGATGCAGCATTTCCGCCATGGCGCTGACGCTCGAAGGCCTCGGCGCGGATGCCATCGGCGTCAACTGCTCGCTCGGCCCGGAGGAGCTGGTGCCCATTGTGGAGGAATTGTGCCGGTGGACAACGCTCCCCGTCATCGTCAAGCCGAATGCGGGACTGCCCGACCCGGTGACGAATACCTATAACTTTACCCCGGAGAAATTCGCGGCATGCATCCGCCCCTTTGCCGAAATGGGCGCAGTCGTGTTCGGCGGCTGCTGCGGCACGACGCCTGCACACATCCGGGCGGCGGCATCGCTTCTGAAAACGCTTGCCCCGGTGGAGCGCCATCCGCAGATCCCGCCGGCGGTCTGCACGGCGAACCAGACGGTCACGATCACGGAGCCGCGCATCATCGGTGAGCGGATCAATCCGACCGGCAAAAAGCGCTTCAAGCAGGCGCTCATGGAGCATGATATTGACTATATCCTGAATCAGGCCATCCAACAGATCGACGCAGGCGCGGACATTCTCGATGTGAATGTCGGACTGCCGGAGATTGACGAAACGGAAATGATGGTCTCGGCGGTCAAGGCCATTCAGGGCATCACCGATACCCCCTTGCAGCTTGACACCACCGATCCGGCGGCGCTTGAAGCGGGACTGCGCATTTACAACGGCAAGCCCATTGTCAATTCCGTCAACGGCGAGGAGGAATCTCTGCAAACCGTTCTGCCCCTTGTCAAGAAATACGGTGCCTGCGTCGTCGGGCTGACCCTGGACAAGGGCGGCATCCCGAAGACGGCAGAGGGACGCTTCCGGATCGCAAAGCGCATTCTTGACCGGGCGCTGTCTCTGGGCATCCGGCGGGAGGATGTCTTCATCGACTGCCTGACGCTGACGGCTTCGGCGGAGCAGGAGGGCGTGATGGAAACGCTGCATGCGGTCGAGCGCGTCAAGAAGGAGCTTGGCCTGCGCACGGTGCTGGGCGTGTCGAATATTTCCTTCGGCCTGCCGTCAAGAGAGCTTGTCACACGCAATTTCCTGACGATGGCGCTCTATGCCGGGCTTGATCTGCCGATCATCAATCCGAATGTGGAGAGCATGACGGCGGCGGTGCGCACATATAAATTACTGGCGAATTTCGATCATAATGCCGTGGATTTCATTGCCCATTACGGCGGCGAGCAGGCAGCAGCCCCCGCTCCGAAGCCCGCATCCGGCGGGACGATGGAGCTTGGTGCCGCCATCGGCGCGGGGCTCAAATCCGAAGCCGGCACGCTGACGAAGGCAATGCTCGAAACGACGGAGCCGATGGTCATTGTCAATGAGCATCTGATCCCGGCGCTCGACAAGGCGGGCGCGGAATTTGAGAAGGGCAAGATCTTCCTGCCGCAGCTCATTTCCGCGGCATCGGCGGCACAGGCGGCATTCGAGGCGATCAAGGCATATCTGTCCGCGAACAGCACCGAGACGGTCAACCGCGGCACGATCGTGCTGGCGACCGTCAAGGGGGACATTCACGACATCGGCAAGAATATCGTGAAGATCCTGCTGGAAAATTACGGCTACCAGGTGATTGATCTGGGCAAGGATGTGCCGTATGAAGCCGTGGTCGAGGCGGCGGAGAAATACCATGCCCCGCTGGTGGGACTGTCGGCGCTGATGACGACAACGCTGCCTTCGATGGAAGGCACGATCAAGCTGCTGAATGAACGCTGCCCGTGGTGCCGGACTGTCGTCGGCGGTGCGGTGCTCACGCCCGATTATGCCGAGGCGATCGGTGCGGATTTCTACGCGAAGGATGCCAAGGAAACCGTGGATATTGCCAAGAAGGTATTCCAGAACTGAGAAATGAGGCGATCGGATGACATTTATCATTGCAGTCTGCGCCATGGCGCTGCTGGGTGTGCTGATGGCGGCCGCGCCGGCACAATGCACGCGGGCGGATCAGCGGGATGACCCGGAGGCCGTTGCCAAGGTACGGAAATTCGGATTTATCATGATCGCCGCAGCGATCGGTGCCGGGCTTTTAGCGCTGAAATATACGGTGATGTAAACCGGTGCATTTTTAGGAAGAGAAAGGACGAATGAATGATGGAACAGGTACAGAAGGTCTATGCATTTCTGAAGGAAAGCGGTACATTCTACATTGCCACCGTGGACGGCGACCGCCCGCGTGTGCGCCCGTTCGGGGCAATTGCGGTGTATGACGGCAGGCTCTATTCCTGCACGAACAACCGCAAGCAGGTATTTGCCCAGATGCAGGCCAATCCCCATGTGGAGATCAGCGGCATGGCAAACGGCAAATGGATCCGCCTGGAGGCCGAGGCAGTTGTGGACGCCGATCCTGCTGCACGCGCTGCCATGCTGGAGGCATGCCCGGAGCTGAAGAGTATGTATTCGCTGGATGACGGCATTTTTGAGGTATTCTACCTGAAAAATGCGACGGGTTCCTTCTGCTCGTTTACCGAGGAGCCGGAGGTCGTCCGGTTCTGATTCCCCTGTATAGAAAGGACTGCTTATGAAGAAACAACACAGGCTGACCGCGCTTTGTCTGGGCGCGGTGCTGGCCATGACAGGCTGCGCATCCGGCAGCTCCGGCAAGGCACCTGCCTACAAGTGGAGCAATGTCGCCATCGGCGGCGGCGGGTATGTGACCGGCATGATCTACAGCAAGGCCGAGGAAAATCTCGTCTACGCCAGAACCGACATCGGCGGCGCCTACCGCTGGGTCGAATCCGAAGGCCGCTGGGTCGCCATTACCGACCATCTCGGCGCGGACAACTGGAATCTCATCGGCATTGAATCCATGGCGGCCGATCCCGTCGAGGCGAATCGTGTCTATGCCCTTTGCGGCACCTATATGGGCTCGAAGGGTGCCATTCTGGCTTCCGAGGATTACGGCGAGACCTGGACGCAGGTCGATATGCCCTTTGACTGCGGCGCGAATAACCAGGGACGCGGCACGGGCGAACGCATGATGGTCAATCCGAAGAAAAACAATGTCATTTATACCGGCACCCGCAATGCCGGACTCTGGAAGTCCGAGGATTACGGCAAGACCTGGAATGAAGTGACGAGCTTCCCGAACAAGGGCAATTACACCCAGGAATCGACCTCCATCGGCATCATGTGGGTGGAATTCGATCCGGTGACCAATGACGTCTATGCCGGTGTGGCGGACAAGGACGGAAACTGCGTCTACAAGTCCTCCGACGACGGCGCAACATGGGAGGCGCTCCCGGCAAATCTCCCGGGCATGTACCCGCTCCATGCGGATTTCACCACGGACGGAACGCTGTATCTGTGCTATGCCAATTCCGCGGGACCCAATTCCCAGGAGACCAATAACCAGGGCGCTGTCTGCAAGTACAAGGACGGCACCTTCACAGACATCACACCCGATCTGGATGACGGCAGATACGGCGCATTCTCCGGCGTTTCTGCGGATGCGAAGGATCCCGGAACGGTCGTGGTATCCACGCTCTACTACTGGTCGGATCCCGGCGACAATCTCTACCGCACGACTGACGGAGGCGAGACCTGGACGGGGCTGTTTGACACCAAGACCGGCGAGAAAAGCTATGTGATGGATGTCGCACAGGCCGACTGGCTGACCTGGGGACGCGAGGAAGCCAAGACCGGCTGGTGGATCACCGACTGTGAGATCAACCCCTTCAATTCCGATGAGGTCATGTACGGCACCGGCGCGACCATCTTCTGCACGCAGAATATGACGGCACTCGGCAGCGGAACACCGGTCACCATTTCCTTTGCGGCGTATGGGCTTGAGGAAACGGCGGTATTCCAGATGGAATCGCCGCATTACAAGGCCGGTGAGCCGCAGCTCTATTCGATCATGGGCGACCTGACGGGCTTTTCCCATCTCGATGTGACCGTCGGCCCGGACGATGCGCATTTCATGGGCTCGTCCTCCGGCGGCAATCCGACGGATCTGGACTGCGCGTATGAGAATGCTGGCCGCGCTGTGTATGCCATTCAGGATCGGATGCACCCGCTGTGGATGACGACCGACGGCGGCAGCACATGGACGGAGCCGCAGAATGTCCCTGAAAAGGTCGAGGGCGGCAAGCTGTCGATGAATGCCGACGGTACGGTATTTCTCTGGACACCGGCGAAAACCGGCAATTCCAATATCTATAAATACGCCGTGGACAACGGCAAGTGGTACTATGCCGAAGGGCTTGGCTACGGCGCGGTCATTGCCGCTGACCGGGTGAATCCGGATGTATTCTATGCGGCGTATAACGGACTGTTCTACATTTCGACCGACCGCGGCAATACCTTCACCTCCACCGGGCAGATGATCTCGGACAACTGCACGATCCATACGGTCGTCGGCAAAGAGGGCAATGTATGGCTGTCCAGCGGCTCCATGCTGATGTATTCCGAGGATTCCGGGCAGAGCTTTACCATGATCAAGGACATTGACTTCCGGGCGATCGGCTTCGGCGCTCCGGAGAAGGACGGGGGCTATCCTGCGGTCTATGCAATGGGCAGCGCCGGCGAACAGGGCGAGGGCATCTACCGCTCGACCGACAAGGGTGCAACCTGGACGCGGATCAATGACGAGCAGCATCTCTTCGGCAATCTGACCGATTGGATCACGGGCGACAGCAATGTATTCGGCCGGGTCTACTTTGCAACGAACGGACGCGGCATTGTAATGGGTGATATAGCAGAGTGAAACAAAAACGAAAAATCGCATTCGGGCGCATCTTCCTGTTTCTGGTTCTGCCGGTGCTCCTGATCGTCGGGGGACTGCGCGTGATCCATATTCTGCGCATCTATTCCGGCGATCTCGAAGCAGAGCCGCCGGATCCGTCAGAATACCCGGTGCGCGGCGTGGATGTATCGCGCTATCAGGGGAATATTGACTGGGATGTTCTGGCGGGGCAGGATGTGACCTTCGCCTTCATCAAGGCCACGGAGGGCAGCTCTCACCAGGATCCGTGCTTTGCACAGAACTGGAGCGGCTCGCAGGAAAGCGGCGTATTTGTGGGGGCATACCACTTCTTCAGCTACGATTCGGCGGGAGAGACACAGGCACAGAATTTCATTGAAACGGTCGGTGATCTGGACGGCTGTCTGCCGCCGGTGGTGGATCTGGAATTCTACGGCGACTACTACGAGAATCCGCCCGGCAAGAAGGAGACACGCAGGATCCTGGATGACCTGCTGACGGAGCTTGAGGCGCATTACGGCACCGCGCCGATCATTTACACGACCCCGCGGGCGTATTACAGTTATATCCTCGGCGGGGGCTACGGAAAATATCCGCTCTGGATGCGTGATACCTACCGGGAGCCGTTCGTGCGCTGGCGGTTCTGGCAATATTCGGACAGTGGGATCCTTGACGGCTATGACGGCGTACAGGCAGATCAGAATGAACGCTATATCGACCTGAATGTTTATCACGGCTCCCGGGAGGAGCTGATGGAGGAATTCGGACTAAAGGAGGATGCGGATTGAAGCCGTTTGTATTGAAGGCGCCCTGCAAGGACTATCTCTGGGGCGGAAACCGTCTGCGGGAATTCGGCAAGGAATCGGATGCCGACAAGATCGCGGAAAGCTGGGAATTATCCTGCCACCCCGACGGGGAGAGCGTGATCGCTTCCGGAGAATATGCCGGGATGACGCTGCCGGCATTCCTTGCGGCGCATCCGGAGGCAGCGGGGGAAAGCTGCCGGGATTTCGAGCGCTTCCCGGTGCTCATCAAGCTCATTGACGCGCATGGCAATCTCTCCGTGCAGGTGCATCCGGACGATGCGTATGCGCTTGCGCATGAGGGCGAATACGGCAAGACGGAAATGTGGTACATTGTGGATGCCGAGCCGGGCGCGGAGCTGCTCTACGGCTTTGCCCGCGATGTCACCAAGGAGGAATTCCGCTGTGCCATCGAGGAAAACACGCTCCTTGACCTGGTGCGGCATGTCCCGGTAAGGCAGGGGGATGTGTTCTTCATTCCCGCCGGCACCCTTCATGCCATCGGCAAAGGAATCCTCATTGCGGAGATCCAGCAAAATTCCAATACGACCTACCGCGTCTACGATTACGGCAGAGTCGGCAAGGACGGCAAGCCCCGGGAGCTGCACATTGCAAAGGCGCTTGATGTGACGCGCCTGACACCGGCGGAGGAGCCGGCGCTCTCCCCTGCTGCGGTGCTGCCCTGCGGCACACGCTGCCAGAAGCTCGGGAGCTGCCGTTATTTTGACACGATGAAGCTGGAGATCTCCGGCAGCTATACACCGGAGGAGCATGCCGGGAGCTATGCGCATTACCTGTGCCTTGCGGGCAGCGGCGTGCTGCGGTATGACGGCGGAGAGCTTGCCTTTGAGAAAGGCAGCAGCATCTTCATTCCCTGCGGCGCCCGTGTCCGGGAGATCTGCGGCACATGCACCCTGCTGCACACCGCAGCACCGGAAAACAAGTAAATTATCCGCGTAACAGCGGTAAAAAACAGGAGGAAACCATTATGAAATACTACATCGGAATCGACCTTGGCGGAACCAACATCGTAGCAGCCGTCGTAGACGAGGACTACAAGATCATCACCAAGGCAAGCTGCAAGACGAACCGTCCCCGCCCCGCACAGGAGATCGCAGATGACATGGCAGCCATGGCCATTCAGGCAGTCAAGGATGCGGGTCTGACGATGGATCAGATCGAATGGGTCGGCGTCGGAACCCCCGGCATTGCCAACAGTGCGACCGGCATCATTGAGTATTCCAACAATCTCGGCTTTGAGAACACCCCGATGGCGGACATGATCCGCAAGCACATTGACAAGCCGGTCTACATCGAGAACGATGCCAATGCTGCCGCATACGGTGAATATGTGGCAGGTGCGGCAAAGGGCGCGAAGAACGCAGTCTGCATTACCCTCGGCACCGGTGTCGGCGGCGGCATCATCATTGACGGGAAGATCTATGCCGGATCCAATTTCGGCGGTGCAGAGATCGGCCATACCGTCATCAGCATCGACGGCCCCCAGTGCTCCTGCGGACGCCGCGGCTGCTTTGAGGTCTATTCCTCGGCAACGGGACTGATCCGCATGACCAAGGAAAAGATGGAGGTCGCTCCGGATTCCGTGATGCACAAGATCACCGAGGAGCGCGGCGGCAAGGTTTCCGCAAGAACCGCATTCGATGCAATGCGTCAGGGCGATGCGGCAGCCAAGGAGGTCGTTGACTTCTACATCAAGGCGCTTGCCACGGGTATCACTAACACGATCAACATTTTCCAGCCGGATGTCCTCTGCATCGGCGGCGGCGTCTGCAATGAGGGCGACCCGCTCCTGCTGCCGATGAAGGCACAGGTCGAGCAGGAGGTCTACACCCGCAATTCCGCGAAGAATACCAAGATCGTCATTGCGGAGCTCGGCAACGATGCCGGCCTGATCGGTGCCGCATTCCTGGGCGCTGCCAAGAAATAAGTGCGGCGCGGAGCCCGCGCTGGCCTCTCGCCTCCCAATGACCGCTGGCGCGGTCAAAGGTCGGCGGGCTTTCACTGAAACCGTAACTATTCCAAAAAAACAGATCCCCGATGCAGATTGCACCGGGGATCGTGGTTTTCAGTCCTCTTCCACCGTCAGGTAAGTCCGGGCGGTGTACTTGCGCAGCAGCAGCAGCGCTGCGAACATGCCGCCAAGAAATACGGCCAGAATACACATGGCTTTCATCAGATCCTTCATAGTGATGACCTCCCGTCGTTTTGATTGCTGATTCCATCATAGCATACTTCCGGCAAAATTGCCATAGTGCAGCGGGAACTTTTCCGTTCTGCACAATTTTTGCAGGCCGCATTTGTGCAGTCCGCTATTCGTCCTCGTCTTCCTCGTCGTCGTGGTAGTACGAATCAATATCCAGGTACTCCTCAAGCGAAATGCCCTGGCTCATGATCTCCTCTGCCGCTTCCCTGCCGACATAGCGGATGTGCCAGCTTTCGTAATCGTAGCCGGTGATCTCCTCCTTGCCGAGCGGATAGCGGATGATGAAGCCGTATTCCGCACAGTGGCGTTCGAGCCACTTGCCCTCCTTCGTGTCCGCGAAGGAATTGTCCGGCGTGTTGCAGTCGATCGTGTAGCCGGTCTGATGCTCCGAATAGCCCGGCCGTGCGGAAACAGTGTCGGCATATTCCTTGCTGTAGCCGCTGACCATGCTGTTGTAGATCTTGATCTGGAAATCATAGCTGCGGTAATCGGAATGGCTGTAAATATCCAGCCCCGCATCTGCCGCGTCCTCGCACAGACGGTCAAATGCCTTTTTCGTCACCGGCAGCAGCCCCGGGTCATATTCCCGCGGCAGGCTGTAGCTCTTGTTTGCCACAAGAATGCCGTCCACAAAGGTACATCCGTCCTCCACATACAGCTCCCGCACCGTCACGGGAATGGAGAGCGTTTCGTCCATGTACGATGCGATCAGGTGGCATGTCCCCGCCTGCAAGCCGATGACCTCGCCGCTGCCGATCACATCCGCCACATTCGTATCGTCCACCGACCATTCGATCTCCGAAGCCTTCACGCCGCCCGAAAGCCGCAGGGAGACCTTCTTGGTATTCGCGATGCGCACATAGATGTGCGTCTGCCCGCAGGTCATGCTCCCGTCTTCCGATTGCAGCACGGCAAGCGGTGCAGTCGATTCGGTCTCGTCGGTCTCTTCAGTGGTGTCGTCTTCCTCGGTGGTGTCGTCCGTCTCATATTCCGTGGTGCGCCCGGTCGTCGATTCCCCCGGCAGATCCGTGCGCCGCGAAGCCGGATGCAGCGGCTCCGTGGGAGGCGGCCAGGTGGCAGATTCCGTCGCCGCGGCAGTATCGGTTTCGAGCTCCATCACCGGAACCGTGGGTTCCTGCGGGTTCTTCTTTGCTGTCCGGATGACGCGAGCGATGCCAAAGATCAGCACGGCCAGCATCAGCCAGAGCAGAACCACATAGCCGCGTTTCATACGGCGGCGTTTGCGTTTGGTCATAATCGTCCTCTTTTCTGATAGTAGGATGCTCATTATTCTTATTATACCACACTTCATGGCTTTTGCCAACAGTTTTTTGCTTGATTTTTGCGAAAAATTTCTGGAATGTCGATTTTTGTCAATTTGCCCATTGTGGGATGTGTACAAAGATGGATGGGAGAATTTGTGCATTCGTCCAAAGATGAAAAATTTTCCGGAATCACTCCAATATTTTCCCGCTTCGGTTGTTAATGCTTATGAGAGGGGTTCACAGAGAAGAGGTTAGAGAATGAGGGGGCTGCAAGCCCGGTACTGCACACCGGGCAGCGCAGAGATTCTGAGTGCCGCTCCTGTGTGATTCCGGCACAGGAGCCGGCTGTGAACCGCTCCGCCAAGACCCGGCAGCCGGCAACAGGCTGGTAAAATGAAAGGGTAGACAGGGACGCTGTGAAAAGCGTGTGTGTGTGGCGCCATAGGGCGCGAAACGCTGTGAAGGCGTGTGTGTGACAAGCGCTGTAAAAGGCGCAAAAAAGCGCTGTGACAAGCGCAAGCGCTATGAAAGGTGCTGTGATCGGAGCAATTCGTTCATGGCAAAGCGCAGCCGGAGGCCTGAGGGCGAACCGGCAGGAACCACCTGAGGGAGGGCTGCATCCCGGATGCAGCCGGGTGATTCTGAGAATTTCCGGTGAGAGGATCCGGAATGCACTGAAATAGCAGCTATATTTCAGTCATAGTATGGATTATTTCACCGTTTTAATTTGGATGCAGTCTGTTCATGAAGTGACGGTTTCGCCGGACAGATTGTTCAGTTTTTGGAGGAACCGTCAAATATCGGAAATTTGATAGATAAATTATCAAATTGAATTTATTCATGCTTACAACATGCTTTCTGGTTTGTTCATTTCCAATACA
>CACZPI010000174.1 GCA_902783005.1 uncultured Ruminococcus sp.
ATAACCGCCGCCGAAGGTAAAAGCCCCGATCTTCATAAAGGTCAGGAACAAATCAAGATTCTTATTCACAATATCACTCCTACAGAATAATTATACCAAATGATGCAATATCCGTCAATATCCGAAAATGCCAAGAATATACTTGACATAAGTCGAGATTTACGGGAAATCCGCCCGAATACGATGCCGCCCATCACAGCGAAACGCATGGAACAGAAAAAGTCTTGTCCCCATTTCCTGA
Organism: uncultured Ruminococcus sp.; assembly: GCA_902783005.1. Taxonomy (GTDB): domain Bacteria; phylum Bacillota; class Clostridia; order Oscillospirales; family Ruminococcaceae; genus UBA3855. Next base: position 242 of record CACZPI010000174.1, read on the forward strand.
GGACAAGACCTTTTTTGATAAGCTGCGACCGGCAGCCACGCCGACATCTTCTCCGGTGTATTCCCAGCCATGATACAGCAAAATCTGGTGAAAGACGGTTTTCGGATTAGCATAAAGCTGTAAAAAAGCAGAAATGCGATAAGGGAAATCAACTGCTTCCCTGCTCATGCTGTTACCGCTCCATAATCATCCGTTTCAGCAGCGCCAGATCGAAAATATCCACATATCCGTCTGCATTCAGGTCGATATTCTCCCCGCAGGAAACACCCGCCGCACCAAGGAGCCATCTTTGCAGCATGACCGCATCCACCACGGAGACCTCGCCGTCTAAATTCGCATCCCCGCGCTTGTCAAGGCTCTCGAACGGGATACCATTTTCCTCGCACCAGCGGCGGAGGTTCGTGTTGGCAAGGTGACCGGAGACGGTGAAATGACCGCAGTTTTCGCCGACTGTGAAAAATGAAGAGAAGGAATACGCCGCAGTACCCATCCCGTTCATGGCACTTTTGGGAAGCTCCTCGACCGTAATGTGCTCCAATGCGGGAAGATGGTCAAGTGCAAGTGCATTGATTGCATAGACGTAGGGCACCTGTTTCACTATGATCTCTCTGAGAGACGGACAATGCGTAATTGTCGAGGTTTTATTGGAGGGGCCGGAACTGAGTGTACTGTTGTAGAAGCTGATTCTTTCAAGCGCATCACAGTTTGATACTTGAATATAACCGTACCAGTTGGTAGGATTGGTCATAGGCAGTTCCAGTGTTTTCAGTTTCGGACAATTCCGGATGTCAATGGTCTGGTTAATCATGACCTCCGGCGTAAAGCTGACGGATTCGAGTGACGGCAGATCACGGAGCAAAAATAGCCCCGATGAAGATACAGCAGGTCTGAAAGTGACAAAAGTAAGCGAATCACAGTGGCTCAGACTGGATGCACTTGCCATCGGCATCGCGCCGATAAATGCCGTCACACTGCTGTAAGCGAAGGCCGATTCTACCTGTGTCAGACTCTCCGGCACCGTGACCGTCCCCAAGCGGGAGGTGCGCCAGAAGGCCTTTCTCTCCACTGAGCAAGTACCGTCCGGAATGACATAGTCCCCCTCTTTTGCCGGAGGATACGCCAGCAAAGACTGCCCATTCTTGTCAAACAGCACACCGTCTGTACTTTTCAGATAGGCGTTGTCCGGATCAACCGTGATCTCCGTCAGGTCACTGCATGCGGAAAACACCTCATGAATCGCGTCATCATAGTCGCCATTAAAAGGCAGTATAAAATCCACCGGATACCCATTCACCTCGGCCGGAAGATAAATACTCGTCACGCTCTTGTCCACCACATTCTCCGGAAACGCAATTCCGGCTTCATTGACAGCGTATTCGATATTTCCCGCCCGCAGAATGGTGCTGCCGTTCTCCTCAATGACCTCTATGTTCTCCGTGATGTTCTCCGCATACCCCTGCAACGGCACAAATGCCGTGAGCATCAGCGCAGAGAGCATAATTGCTGTCAGTTTTTTCATTATGCATCCTCCTTTTCCTGTATAAGCTGATTTATCCTACCCTTAAATTTCTCGCCGCCGCGATCAGAGACTCCGGGTCAGATCGTCCGGCGGTCATCGTAAACAGATAATCTCCCACATCCCATTCGAGCGTACATGCCGCAGGGTCTTCCCTGCTGACCGCAAGCCACCCGGGATATGTCCCCACATTCACCGCCGTCAGGTCATACGCCTCCAGCACAAAGCATTCCCCGAATGCCACAGGCGAGGCCGCAGAGCGCGTGCGCTGTGTGAACACCAGCACATCCTCCCCGGATTCGTGCGGATATTGCAGCGTGCGCGTGTCGCTGGTAACGCCTATGCCGGAGCTGACAGCCGCCGCAAACCCCTCCGGCGGCTGTGCGAGCGAATAATACAGCTTCAGACGTTCTGTCGTTTCGGCTGTATCCGGGAGAATTCTGGCCAGATATTGTCCGTCCTCCTCCCATACCTCCACCGTAAATCCCGGCAGCACCGGCGCAGAGGGAAGCGGTGCAGTCGTTTCCGTTTCTGTGCCAGTTTCAGTGGAGGTGGATGCTGCCGGTGCCGATGCGGGCTGCGCAGTCGTCTCCGGAAGCGTTGTTTCCGTCAGAATGCGCTCCGGTTCGGCTGGATCGGTCTGAAATGTCGTTTCCGCTGCCGAAACCGTGACAGATTCCTGCAAAGCGGATGTGATTGCTGTCGATGTCAGAACGGACGAGACAGCCGTTGTTGTCATTGGTGTGCCGGTTCCGGATGTCGGGAATGTCGCGGCCTCCGTCGTTTCTGCGGCGGTGGTTGTCCGGCACAGTTCCGTGATGTCAGTCGTTTCGGTAATGCGCGTTTCTGCTGCTGTCACCGGTTCCGTTTCCGTCCCCGGAGTTGCCGGTTGCGTTTGCAGGACGAGCGCCGTTCCCGTGACCGTCACCGCAGCAGCGGCACCGATCCCGGCAGCCTGCATGGCAAGCACCGCAGAACGCCCGGGGATATGCGGGAGGATGCGGCGCAGATAAAACAGCGGCATCCGTCCGGCATGGTCTGCCTCGTACCGGAGCGCCGGAAAGACGCACGGTACACCGGTAAGAAATGTATTTGCCGATTGTCCCATAGCCTCCCGGAGATGCCTGCGGGCAAGATACAGCCGGGATTTGACGGTTCCCTCCGAGCATTCCATGCGCCGGGCAATCTCGCCGACAGACAGCTCGTCGTAATAGTAGAGCAGCACCGTCATGCGCTGCACCGGGGTCAGCTCCCGGTCAAGGGCGCGCAGCAGCATACGCCGCAGCATGCGCTGTTCCGTGATGTGAACGGGGCCGAGCAGTTCATCCTCCGGTGCGGTATCCGGCAGCTCCTCGGTGAGCTGCTCCAGGCGGTATTTCTTGAGTTTATTCAGAAAGGTATTGTGCGCGATGGAGCGCAGCCATGCCGGAAAATTGATGCCGGCATACTGCGGCAGCTTCTGCCAGGCCGTGAGCCAGACCTCCTGCAGCAGATCCTGTGCATCAAATTCATTGCCGCACAGCCGTTTGCAGTACCAGCCGGTCTCCCGGGCACAGATCCTGTATAATTGTTCAAATGCATGCGGATCATGCCGCTGTGCATCCTTGATGAGGGTGTCGATATCCTTCATGTGATTCTCCTTGCAAGGGAAGGTGTTCTATCTGACAGACAACCGAGATCGCAGATCGGTTTAATTTCAGTATCTATTTTTTGGGAAAGCGCACATATACATGGGTTTACCCTTCCTCGACCCCTCCGATCATTCTGCCGAGCAAATAGGCGTCCTCGCATGCAGGAATATTTTGCATATCCATGGAATCGGTATGCAGCAAAGCCGCCTTGCCGAGATTTCGCCAGGCAAGCCGCTGCATCATATAATCAAAATGCGTATAGAGCAGCTCCGGGTGCTCCCCGCCTGCTGCGACCAGCAAGGCACCGCCTCTGCCCCTGCCGATCAGCTCGCTGCGCTCATATTCAGCCAATGCCCACAATCTGTCGATCACTTTTTTGAGCAGACCACTGTACGACCAGAAGAACAGCGGTGTGGCAAACACGGTCACATCCGCCCTGCGGAATGCTGCGTAGACAGCATCCATATCATCGCGCTGCGTGCAGGGATGCTCTCCGTCCCTGCCGCCCATCAGGCATCCGGTACAGCTATGGATCTGCAGCTTACGAAGCGCAATGACCGTAACGGTGTGACCGGCCGATCGAGCACCCCTGCTGAATGCTTCTATCATTGCAGCCGTGAATGCATCCGGCCTGGCAGAACCGTTCAGGACAAGAATCTGAGACATGGAAATTCCTCCTTCCTATTGTACTATCATTATACAGCAGCAAAACAGCAGTGTCAAGCCGCGATCCCCCCTTCCCGCATAAGCGGAAAGGGGCGCTTGATCCGCATACGCTCAGTGTGTATGCCTGGTAAAACAAAGAACCTTAACCGCTGACAATCGCAGTTAAGGTTCTTATCGTTATAAAAGACTTGGTTATAAACCAGGGGATCTCACTCCTGAGAATCCCGATCCTGTGCGGTTTCCGTCGGCAGCGGCTTCATGGTCGGGAAAAGCAGCACATCACGGATGGACGGGCTGTCTGTCAGGAGCATCACCAGACGATCCACGCCGAAGCCCAGGCCGCCTGTCGGAGGCAGACCGTATTCCAGGGCGGTCACATAGTCCTCATCCACCTGGCAGTTCATATTGCCCTGCGCACGCTTGGCAGCGACCTGACGCTCAAAGCGCTCGCGCTGGTCAAGCGGATCATTCAGCTCGGAGAAGGCATTGCCCATCTCGCGTGCATACATGAAGTATTCAAAGCGCTCCGTGAATGCCGGATCACTCGGCTTGCGCTTGGCAAGCGGCGAATTCTCCACCGGATAATCATAGATAATGGTCGGCTGGATCAGCTTCTCCTCGACAAATGCGTCAAAGAATGCGATCAGAACATGACCCTTGGTCGCATCCTTGCCCTCTTCGACCTCCACGCCCTTTTCCTTGGCGCAGGCGCGTGCATCCGCATCGGTTGCCCAGTCGTTGTAATCCACACCGGCATACTTCTTGACGGCTTCGATCATCGTCAGACGCTCCCACGGCTTGCCGATGGCAATTTCCGTGCCCTGGTAGGTGATGGTGTCCGTGCCGCAGACATTCATGGCAATGGTGCGGTACATATTCTCGATCAGATCCATCATGCCCAGATAATCGGTGTAGGCCTGGTACATCTCGACCGAGGTGAATTCCGGATTGTGCGAGGGATCCATGCCCTCATTCCGGAAGATGCGTCCGACTTCATAAACGCGGTCAAAGCCGCCCACGATCAGGCGCTTGAGGTTCAGCTCCGTCTCAATGCGCAGATACATGTCCATATTCAGCGTATTGTGATGGGTGACAAACGGTCTTGCCGATGCGCCGATCTCGATCGGCAGCAGCACCGGTGTATCGACCTCGATATAGCCCAGACCGTCAAGATAGCTGCGGATCTCCCGCATGATCTGGCTGCGCTTGACAAAGGTATCCTTCACAGCCGGATTGCAGATCAGATCCAGGTAACGCTGGCGGTAACGGGTATCCTGATCCTTCAGGCCGTGCCACTTTTCCGGCAGCGGCAGCAGCGACTTCGACAGCAGCGTCACGGACCTGGCATGGACAGAGATCTCGCCCATTCTGGTACGGAATACAAAGCCCTCAATGCCGATGATATCACCGATATCCCACTTGCGGAATGCCTCGAATGCTTCCTTGCCGATGTCGTTCATGCGCACATAGACCTGCATCCGGTCGGAGCCGTCACGCACATCAATGAAGTGCGCCTTGCCCATTCTGCGCCAGCTCATGATACGGCCGGCAATGCGCACGGTCGTTTCAGCGATCTTCGCCAGACCTGCGGTCAGGGCATCCTCGTCCTCGCCGCATTCTGCCTTGATCTTCTGCTCCTCTGCTTCATAGAAAACACGCAGCCCGGCATTCGTGTAGTTTACCGGATAGCTTGTCAGCGTAAAGGGATCCGTTCCCTCGGCACGCATCGCATTGAGCTTGTCGAGACGGATCTGACGATAGTCTGTAGAATCGGTCTCCTGGGAGACCGGGTTAGTCATTTCTTCCTGCATTTTCATCCACCTTATAATTTGTATTGCGCTTATTCGCCCTGTCTGGAGATGCCGACAACCTCGTACTCGATCTCACCTGCGGGAGTCATTACGAGGAAAATGTCCCCGACTTTCTTCTTCATGGCAGCCTTGCCGATGGGAGATTCCTCGGAGATCTTGTGCTCGAGGATGTTGACCTCATTGGTGCCGACGATGTCGAGACGCTCCTCCTTATCGGTACCCACGCGCTTGATCGTCATGGTAACGCCGACGCCGACCTCATCAATGGAGATATTGTCGTCCTCAACGACCTCGGCATTGTCAATAGCGTAGGTCAGTTCCGCGATCTTCGCTTCGAGATCCTGCTGTTCGCGCCGCGCCTCATCATACTCCGCGTTCTCGGACAAGTCGCCGTAGGAACGCGCTTCCTTCAGCTTGTTGGCGATTTCCGGGCGCTCTACTGTAACAAGATGGCTCAGCTGTGCTCTCAGGTTTTCAAGTCCCGCACGGGACATCTTCTTCTTTTCCATAGTTACTGACTCCTTTCAGATTACCCGGCATAGCACCGGAGACAACATATCTATTCTATTATAGTACATTTCTCCGGTTTTGTCAAGCATCCCGCCGTCATTCCTGCATGGCGCAGATATGCAACAAACAAAGCGCAATATGCCATTGCAGGAACCGAATATTTGTGTTATAATGTTATCAGTTCACAGATTGGTCAAAAAGATAGAATTACTATCAATCTGTAGGAACCAAAGGGGTAATCAGACATCAATGCATTCCGACTCAGGAGGAAAGGGTTATGAAGAACAGAAAAAGAACCGTCACCAGAATGCTCTCCGGATTGCTGTCCGCAGCCGTGCTCTGCACGGGAATCGCAGTCAGTGCTCCGGCAGAATCCATGCTCAAAGCGCAGGCTGCCGCATCGTATCCGCTCAATTATTTCCGGCTCGGCATGGCGGACACGGATGCCAATGTCAATGCTTCCGGCGCTGCACTCTCACCCGATGCCCAGAACGGCACCAATGCAGAAAAATGGTATGTCAACTGGATTTCATCCGGCGTATTCGAGATCGTATCCGCAGATTCCGGCCTTGTCATGACGGCAAACGGTTCGGCTGTCACGCTGGCACAGGACACCGATGCCGCCTCGCAGCGGTGGAAGATCGAGGGCGTCCAGAAGGATTTCGATGGGTATGATCTGTATTACAAGATCACGAGCAATGCCGATTCCTCGAAATCCCTGACCTTCCGGGACGGCGCGGGCTTCACGCTGGCGGCGTATTCCGGCGACACCTACCAGAAATACCGCCTCGATCTGGACGGATGCGAGGGCTGGGCAGCAGCGGCTCAGACCTCTGCCGGTATCAAGGCCTGCACCATCGGCGGACTGCTTGGCGAGGTGGTATATGTTTCCACGGCGGACGATCTGGAAAAGCAGCTTAATTCCGTCGGGGCTCAGACCATCGTCATCACCGGTGACATTGATATGCAGACCAAGGGCAACACCCGTATCCGTGACAATAAGACCATTGTCGGATGCTATGGGAACCATACCATCTATGACTCACAGTTCCGGACGAATGACGCATGGGGTGCAGCGGATGATTCGCCGTCGGATAATATTGTCTTTCGCAATCTGAAGATGGTTGCCAAGAATGTTCCGAACCGCATCCTTATCAATGTCTGGTCTTCCCGCCAGATCTGGATCGACCACATCTTCTTCGACAACCAGCTCTCCTACGACCGCACCGGCAACGGACAGGACGAGGTCGGCAAGTTCATCTGGATCAATACGCCCTATGACA
>CACZPI010000175.1 GCA_902783005.1 uncultured Ruminococcus sp.
ACCCCCTCCCCGCGTGCGGGGAGGGGGCAGGGGGAGGGGCGGATCCACAGTACGCCCACCCCAAAACAGACTTTTTTGACAAGCTCAGATCCCCCGCTGCCCGGCAGCGGGGGATCGGGAATTACTGGTACTCGACAACATCTACCCAGCGCAGCAGCAGATCGCGCTCAGCCTCATGTCCCTTGACGGACTGGGAGGCGGCTACAATCGGCATCCAGCGCTGTACATACTGCTTGGCCGTGTCGCTCTTCTCGCAGAACAGATTCAGGTACTTCTCTGCGCGTTCCTCGCCGTAGGTCAGCGAGAACTTCAGGAAGGTGCGTGCGGCATCGGCAGAAGCATTGCCCTGTGTGGCATGTGCCCAGTCGATGATGTAATACTTGTCATCCGGCGTGATGATGATGTCACCCAGTCCCAGGTCGCCGTGGCAGACCTTCTTGTGCTTGGGCATGGATTCCAGACGGGTGTGCAGCTCATAGCGCGTGGTCGCATCGAGCTTCGACTCGGAGATCTTGCGCTGCATCTTGTCCTTGAGCTTGTTCATCGTGACCGGTGCTGCGGTGGCATGAATGGACAGCTGAATGTCCACGAACCGGTTCAGGATCTCCTCCTCGCGGGACGGATCCTCCTCGAGCAGCTGCTTCATGGTCTTGCCGGGAATGTAGTCCATGACGATCTCCCACTTCTCGCCGTTCTTGCGAACCTCCACGAGCTTCGGGATCGGCAGGCCGGTCTCCTCGACTCTTGCCTGGTTCAGCGCTTCATTCAGTACATCCGATGTGCTGTAATCCGGGCTGAAGGACTTGACCGCATAGTCACCCTCGCGGTAGATCACCTTATTCGGGCTTTCAAGCAGAATTTCCATTGTGTATTCCTCCTTTACTGCGCAGGATCGACTGCGCAGTTGATTTTCGTTTCAAGCTCCTCCGCCGTCATGCCGAGTGCTTCGGCTGCATCGGGGAAGAGATTCAGCGCATCCGCCGGGTATTCGTCGGAATGCGCGGCAGTGTACGCCATTTCTGCCATTGCCGCTGCATGCAGCAGGGACGCGGCCGTATGGCTGCCAAACAGGATGCGAAGCGCCTGCACACTCAGCGAGAGCGTGTAATCCGAGGGATTCGCACCGACAAGGCTTGCCCTGGCAGTCTGCGCGATGTGCATGCACATTCTCTTTTCCGGGACAGGCTCGCACACATCCTCATCGAGAATGACCATGTCTGCCTGCCGCCATGCCGGGACGGACAGCTCCCACCCCGCGGAAACGGGAACCGCGATGCAATACCGCTCCCCTGCAAGCGCTGCCGCCCGTTCAAGGGCGCGGGCATAGCCGAAGCCGATCACGGCATCCGATTCAAAGCTCTCACGGTTCACGGCATATCCGATGCCAAGCTCATTCAGGATATTCGTCACAAGGGCAAGCGCCGGTTCAAGCTGCTTTCCCTCGTCTGTCACGATGAGGACGCGGCCTGCATGGAGCTCGTCACGCAGCTCCCGCAGGGCAACGGGAAGGCAGCCCTTCTTGAAATAGAGCTTATCGGGCGTGAGAAATGACTGCATACTCACTGCTGTTCACCGTAGTAGGCCTTGAGGTACATTTCCTTGATCTCGGAGATCAGCGGGTATCTCGGGTTGGCACCGGTGCACTGGTCGTCGAAGGCATCCTCGCTCATCTGATCGAGGCGGCCAAGGAAGTCCTTCTCGTCAACGCCGTAATCACGGATGGTCTTCTTGATGCCGATGGTTTCCTTGAGGGCTTCGAGCTTGGCAATGAACTTCTCGAAGATCTCCTCCTTGGTGTCGCCGGTCACGCCGCAGGCCTCTGCGCACTCCACATAGCGGTCAAGGGCATGCGGGTACTGGTACTGGGAGAAGGTGCCCATCTTGCGCGGCTTCTCGGCAGCATTGTAGCGCATGACATCGGTAATGAGCAGCGCATTGGCCACGCCGTGCGGCAGATGGTGGTAAGCGCCGAGCTTGTGCGCCATCGAATGGCAAACGCCGAGGAAGGCATTGGCAAAGGCCATACCTGCCATGGTGGAAGCGGTCGCCATCTTTTCGCGGGCTTCGATATTGGTGCCGTCTGCATAGGCAGTCGGGAGATACTTGAAAATCAGCTGCATTGCGCGGATGGCCAGACCGTCGGTGTAATCGGTCGCCATCACGGATGCATAGGCTTCGAGGGCGTGGGTCATGGCGTCGATACCGGATGCGGAGGTCAGACCCTTCGGGGCGCTCATCATCAGGTCGGTGTCAATGATCGCCATATCCGGCAGCAGCTCGTAATCGGCAAGCGGATACTTCGCCCCGGTCTCCTGGTCGGTGATGACCGCGAACGGTGTGACCTCGGAGCCTGTACCGGAAGAAGTCGGAATGGCAATGAAGTAGGCCTTGTCGCCCATATGCGGGAAGGTGTAGACTCTCTTGCGGATGTCGATGAAGCGCATCGCCATATCCATGAAGTCTGCATCCGGATGCTCGTAAAGCACCCACATGATCTTGCCGGCATCCATTGCGGAGCCGCCGCCGAGGGCGATGATGCAGTCCGGCTCGAACTTGCGCATGGCCTCTGCGCCGAGCTGCGCGGAGCGGAGGGTCGGATCCGGCTGTACATCGGCAAATACGGTATAGGCAATGCCCATTTCATTGAGCTTGTCGGTGATGACCTTGGTAAAGCCGTTCTTGTAGAGGAATTCATCCGTTACCAGGAAGGCACGCTTCTTGCCCATGACGGTCTTGAGCTCGTCGAGTGCCACCGGCAGGCAGCCCTTCTTGAAGTAGACCTTCTCCGGGGTGCGGAACCAGAGCATATTCTCGCGGCGCTCTGCAACGGTCTTGATGTTGAGCAGGTGCTTGACGCCGACATTCTCCGAAACGGAGTTGCCGCCCCAGGAGCCGCAGCCGAGGGTCAGGGACGGAGCGAATTTGAAGTTGTACAGGTCACCGATACCGCCGAGAGAGGACGGGGTATTGACCAGGATACGGCAGGTCTTCATGCGCTCGGCAAACATCATGAGCTTCTCGCGCTCCTTGGTGTTGTCGATCCACAGGGATGCGGTATGGCCGAGGCCGCCTGCATTCTGGAGCAGCTCCTCTGCCATGTCAACTGCCTGCTCGAAGCTGTCGGCCTTGTACATGCCGAGAATGGTCGTCAGCTTCTCATGCGCGAAGGCTTCCTCCACGCCGGTGCTGGTGGCCTCACCGATGATGACCTTGACATCCTCCGGGATCTCAAAGCCTGCGAGCTTGGCAATGGTGACCGGGCGCTGGCCGACGATCTTGGCATTCAGGGCGCCGTTGATCAGCATGGTCTTGCGGATCTTGTCTGCCTCCTCGTCATTCAGGAAATAGCAGCCGCGGCGGATGAGCTCATCCTTGACGGCATCATAGACATCCTTGTGGGCAATGATGGTCTGCTCGGTCGCGCAGATCATGCCGTTGTCGAAGGTCTTGGAATGGATGATGGAATTGACGGCATTGATAATGTCCGCACTCGAATCAATGACAGCAGAGGCATTGCCTGCGCCGACGCCGAGTGCCGGGGTGCCGGAGGAATACGCAGCCTTGACCATGCCGGGGCCGCCGGTGGCAAGGATGATGTCGGATTCCTTCATAACGGTATTGGTCAGCTCCAGGGACGGAACGTCGATCCAGCCGATCAGGCCTGCCGGAGCGCCTGCCTTGACAGCAGCCTCCAGAACGATCTTTGCTGCGGCAATGGTGCTCTCCTTGGCACGCGGATGGGGCGAAATGATCAGGCCGTTGCGGGTCTTGAGCGCCAGCAGGCACTTGAAGATCGCAGTGGAGGTCGGGTTCGTGGTCGGGATAACGGCTGCGATCACGCCGATCGGCTCTGCGATCCTGGTGATGCCGAATTCCTTGTCCTCCTCGATGACGCCGCAGGTCTTGACATTCTTATAGTGGTTGTAGATGTGCTCGGCGGCGTAGTTGTTCTTGATGACCTTATCCTCGACGATACCCATGCCGGTCTCTGCAACGGCCATCTTGGCCAGCGGAATGCGGGCATGGTTGGCAGCGAGTGCAGCCGCCTTGAAAATCGCATCCACCTGCTCCTGGGTATAGGTGGAATAGATCTCCTGTGCGGCACGCACCTCATCGAATTTCGCCATCAGCGTCTCAACGCTGTCAACGATCTCTACCGGTGCTGCTTTCTTTGCTTTGCTCATAGTGTATCGCTCCTTTTCTAAATTCAGCTTCAAAATTCAGCTTCCAAAATCAGCTTCAAAATTTCGCTTTCAAAATTCAGCTTTCAAAATCAGCTTTCAGATGATGCCTGATAGGATTCTGTGCGTAGGGTGCCGACAGCAGTAGTCTGCCTATCGCTTCCCTCATGATTCTATTGTACCACATTGTTATTTTTCTGTCAATGCATTTTGAGAAATTGACTTTAACATTTTTGTCGGTTTTTTCAGGGGGTATTTGGTGATTCCGACGAATTTTACAGAATTGTCTCCATTCCTGTCTTAAACGGCACCATGCCCATTGCCTCATAGAATGCCCTGGCGCCGGGGTTGCATTCCCAGACATTCAAAGTGACATTGTAAAACCCCTGTTCCCTTGCCCAGCCGGTGACATGACGGAAGAGCGCCGTGCCCACATGCTGCCCGCGGGCAGTCTCCTCCACGCAGATGTCATCAATGTAAAGCGTTTTCCGGTCGGTCATGATGTTGTCGCCGCGGTATTCCTCAATGGCGCAGAAGGCATACCCAAGCAGCATGCCCGTCTCGTCAAAGGCGCCGAATACCGGACGCCCTTCGTCCTGCAAAAGCACCGCAAGCTCCTCGTCGGTGTACTTGGTCGCGCCGCCCCGGAACAGATCCGGGCGCCCGGCATGATGCACCTCCAATACCTGCCGCAGCAGGCGGTGCAGCGACGGAATATCGGCGGAAGCCGCCCTTCGTATCAGCATAGGCTGCTCCTTTCCATGCACGCAGAGCCGCCCTTGGAAGGCGGCTCTTATACGCTCAGAAATTACCGGAGGTGTCCTCCTCCAGCTTGAATTCAATGTCAAAATAGGTGATCTCGCCGTTCTCGTAGCGGGCGCACTTGGCCTTGACGGTATCGCCGCCCTTGAAGCCTTCCAGCGCTGCGATCACCTCGTCATAGCTGTTGACCGGGGTGCCCTCGACCTCGAGAATGAAGTCGTCCGCACGCAGCTCGGTGCTCGCAATGTCGCAGTCCTCGCTGACGTCGGAGATCCAGATGCCCTTTTTCAGGGCAGCCGGCATATCCGCCTTGTAGCGGGCAGCAAATTCATCCTGTACCGCCTCGGAAGCGCACGACATCAGTGTGATGCCCACGCGGAAGCGTCCCTCGACATAGCCGACCTCCATCAGATCGGTCACGACCGGAAGCGCCTGGTTGATCGAAATGGCAAAGCCCAGTCCCTCATAGGTGCTCGAATAGCTCGAAGCATACTTCGAGGAGGTAATGCCGATGACCTGGCCGTACATATTCACCAGGGCACCGCCGGAATTGCCGGGGCTGATGGCGGCATCCGTCTGGATGCATTCCATCCGGAAGCTGTTGCTTTCCGCACGCACCTGGCGTCCGATGGCCGAAACGATCCCCTTGGTGACGGAATTCGTCAGTCCGGCCGGATTGCCGATGGCCAGCACATCCTCGCCGACATAGGTCTCGTCGGAATCCCCGAGTGTGACAGCCTGGAGGCGCTTTCCGGCATTGATCTTGAGCACGGCAAGGTCGGTCTTGGCATCGCTGCCGACGAGCTTGGCGGTGTATTCCTTCTCCTCGTCGTCATCGAGCACGACCGTGAAGCTCTCGCCCTGCACGACATGCGCATTGGTGATGATGTACCCGTCCTCGGAAATGATGATGCCAGAGCCCGTGCCTTCGAGTGTGCTTTCGCGGTGCTCCGTGCTCGAATAGCAGTACACCTCCACGATCGAGGGCTTGACCAGTTCTGCCACACCGCGCACGGTATAGGTGCCGTCGGGATTGACATTCTCGTCATCCGGATCAAGGTCAGGCTTCTTCTGGGTCTTCAGCTCCACCGTCACGCTGCCCGGTACCTCCGTATCGAGGGCGCCGTGCAGCATATCCGAGCCGATGCAGTACACGCACAGCAAAAATACCAGCGCTGCGATCACTGCCGACATGGTATAGATTCTGCGGTTCATCGTCACCGGCTTCTGCGGCGGTGTCTCCGGCATCGGATTGTACACCGGACGCGGCGGCGGCGCTGCGGAGGGATCGCTGTAAAAGACAGACGGCGGCGGGGTGCCGTAGGGAGAATCCTGCGGCTCCTCCGGCGCTTCCGTGCTTTCCGAAGATGCAGGTGTTTCCGGGATCTCAGGGCTTTCCGGAATTTCAGGCGTCTCCGGGATTCCGGACGGGTCGCTCTCCGGCGGCTCCGGCGTGGGATAAAAATCCTCGTAATCGTTCATGATATATCCTTTCTTGGAGCTTGTCAAAAAAGTCTGTTTTGGGGAGGGCGTACTGCTGATCCGCCCCTCCCCCTACCCCCTCCCCGCACGCGGGGAGGGGGTTTTTAGGTGTGGGGGCTTCGCCCCCACACCCCCTGAAAAAGTGTCACAGACACTTTTTCG
>CACZPI010000176.1 GCA_902783005.1 uncultured Ruminococcus sp.
TGTCATAGATCTCCATGGAATAGCCGAGATCGACATACTCCTCGTTCTCCGTGCCTTCATTCTCCCACTTGTAGGAGGTGTAGAGGAAGCCAAGACCGTCGGGATACTGCACAATGCTCCGCGGATGGGTCTCGCCGCCCTCCGGAGGATTCTCCATAGCCTGCAGATGTACCTCCTTGGAGGAACCGTCTGCCGGGTTGTAGAGCAGGAACTTCTCCTGAAAATCCTTGTCATAATAGGCGACCAGCAGTTTGTCGCCCACAACGATGAAATCCTGGAGCTGCTGCATATCCTTCTGGATATCGACCTTTTCCGATGCATAGGAATGCTCAAAGGACAGTTCGATCTTTCCGCCCTTGCTGCGGTTTCCGATCCCCCCGCCGTTGCTGCCGTTCTTGGCGCATCCGGTCAGGACACCAAGTGCCATGGCAGCGGTCATCACGCCGGCTGCTGCTCTGTAAAATGCTTTGTTCATGCCAATTCCTCCTGTAAATCTATCTCATGGTGCAGACTGTATGGTTTGCACTAATACAGCTTTAGTATAACAGAATCCATTCTCTTTGTCAATACAGTTAACCTGTTTTTCATTATTATTAACCGTATCTTAATCATTTCGGCAGGATCCTGCACAAAAAAGTCCCCGGTTCAAGCCGGGGACAGCATTTATAATTCTATGGGATCGCCCTCATCAAGCCCGCGTTCCGTCAGCTCCCTGTCCGCCATGCGGATCCATTGCTCGGCGCCGTCCGGTGCCTGTACAAGCACCCGGCACATCGGTTCTTCGCCCTCTGGAACGCCTTCACAGCCGTAATCGTCCTCCCAGATTTTCAGGATCGTGTATTGCATCGTTATGCCTCCTCAGACCGGTGCCGACCGGTAGGTCAAAAGCTCATTGAATACCCGCAGCGCATAGGCATCCGTCATGCCGGAAATATAATCAAGAATTGCCTGTGCATAGAGCTGCTCGGTTTCCAGATGACCGTAGATCTTCCGGTTCTGATACCGCCGCAGGATCTCCTCGCCCTTCTCGCCGGGTCTGCGGATTGCGGAATAGTGATACAGATGCTGCGCCATATCGGTCGTCAGCAGGGGATAGCTGCTCTTCTTTTCGAGCAGCCGCTCCGGTGTTGCTTCTCCTGCGTAGAAGCCGATCAGGAATTCAAACAGACTGCGCAGGATCAGTGCCACATATTTCTTGTACACACCGAATTTGGGATTCAGGTAGATGTGCTTTAAATTGAAATGCTTGATCTCCGTGAGCATTTCGTGGTATTCCTCGCTCAGCCGGATGCCGGTCTCCGGGGTGCTGTTCTGGCAAATGCTGATGATAAAATTGTGAATGAGCACCGTGGTATTGATCTCTGCTTCGCGGTGGCGCTGCGCGATCTCGCGAAGCCCCCTGAGATCCTCCTCGTCCAGAAAGCGCAGCCGCAGGGCATCCTCGATGTCCCTTCCAAGATATGCGATCTTGTCCGCGATCTTGACCACGCAGCCCTCCCAGGTGCAGGCATTATACTGCCCCGGATGCGTGAAATCTGCCAGATCAATGAATTCCTGCCGCGGCATCAGGCCGTTTTCATCCACCTCGCCGCAGTGTGAAATGATCCCGTCACGCACGGCATAGGTCAGGTCGAGATTCCGGTAGCAGCCGGTATTGTCCTCAAGCAGCTCGATGCAGTCGATCATCCGCAGGCTGTTGCGTTCATGCCAGAAAGGATCCATGCCGTATTCCTTCCGAAGCGCTGTCAGCTCGATCTCCCCCTCATGGCCGAAGGGCGCATGTCCGAGGTCATGTCCCATGGCAATGGCACGGGTCAGGTCGGTGTTGAGCCCGAGATGCCCTGCAATGGTGCAGCTGACCGATTCCACATGCTGCACGTGCTCCATGCGGGTGCAGATATGGTCGTTATCAATATTAAAGAATACCTGCGTCTTGTGCTTGAGCCTCCGGTAGGCGAGACAATGGAGAATGCGCGTGTAATCCCGGGCGTAGGGGGAACGGATGTCATCGCGTCTGGCATACAGTGCCGATTCCCGCCGGGTATGCTGTTCATAATCCGGATGCCCCTCCCTCGAGGCATGCGGTGCAAAGGGCTTGTCCATGTGGCAATACTCCTTCCTGATCCTGGTCTATGATTCTATTATATAGCCGGAAAGTGCATTTGTCAAGGCAATATCTGCCACAATCCGGTCTTGCAGTATCGAAAGTACATGAAATGCAATAAAAAATATGCAATTCGGATTCATAGCTTTGTCACAAATAATCTCAAAAGCCTTCACGAGATTGACGAATAATTCATAATTTATTGGGAGTTTTTCACGGTAACAAACAAAATGAGTTGTTGAACTTGCACAAATAATCGTTTTCGTAATTTGTGAAAATAACGATTGACTTTTTTGAAAGAATATGGTAATATAGTTACAAAGGGGGTGCTTAACAATGAATTTCAAAAATGTAAAAACGAGAATGTTAAGCGGGTTCATGGCAGCAGCTATGACCATCATGAGCCTTCCGGCTGCTACTGCAAGCGCCGGCCAGACTCTGACACTGAACGGCGGCGGCCAGAGAAAAGACACCTATGACGGCTACACCTATGAGCTGTGGATCGACAACACCGGCGGCAGCGGCTCAATGACACTCAACGACGGCGGTGCCTTTGATACGGAATGGTCGTGCGAAGTAAGGGCAGGCAACTTCCTTGCACGCCGCGGCCGGGATTTTGACCGTACCAAGAAGGCGACTGACGTCGGCACGATCACACTTGATTATGACGCAACCTACACCGCAGGCAGCGCCGGCAATTCCCGTCTGTGCGTATACGGCTGGATGGTAGATCCGCTTGCTGAGTACTACATCATCGAGGATTATGTCAACTGGTGCCCGGGCCCGGATCCGAGCACATTCCAGTCGAAGACCGTGACCATCGACGATGCGCAGTACGAGATCTTCTGGATCTGGCATGAAGGCCCCACGATCGAGGGCGGCGGCAA
>CACZPI010000177.1 GCA_902783005.1 uncultured Ruminococcus sp.
AACAATCCGCATAAATCACACAATCCATGCGATTGATATGCTAAAAGCTAACTAACCTCTAAGCACTCCATAAGCCACTCCACCATTCCCATCAGCAACCACAGTCACATCCGCCGTCTCCCGATTGCTCAGAAAGCCGGACTTTTCAGGGGTTCAGGTGATTTCGGCTTTATTCATATTATAGTATAGCATCTGCACCGTCATTTGTCAAGACCTTTTCGGCAAAATCACAAGAATTAACACTCATTTTTGTAAATTTTAACAAATTCCATGCTTTAAGGTGTCTCATTACAGGCACGCTGAATCCTGCATCCCGCCGGAATGCAGATTTCCGCCTTCAAGCCGCATGTTGCTGCAAGCAACACGGCATTTTTTTGCATTCCGCAAATCCTCTTGACATCCGCCGGAATTCGTGCTATAATGGCAGTATCCTACCCGTTCCGGCAGACTTGTACGTTGCTATCAGCAACACTGGAGGTCAACATGAAAAAGCTATCCCTCTCCCTGCTCGCGCAGGCAGTCGTATCCGCACGCAATGCCCGCCGGCTTCGCCAGGCAGAGCTTGCCGAGCTGACAGGCATCAACCGCAGTGTCCTCAGCAAGCTCGAATCCGGACAATATGCCCCTTCCGTCGATCAGCTCCTTGCGCTCTCACAGGTGCTCGGATTTTCCGTCTCCGACCTGCTGACCGATCCGGATGCACAGCCCGCGGCAGTTCCCCGCCGTTACCGGATTGCGGTTGCCGGTACCGGCTATGTCGGGCTTTCCCTTGCCGTGCTGCTCGCGCAGCATCATTCCGTCACCGCCGTGGATATTCTCCCGGAAAAGATCGACATGCTCAGCCGGTGGATCTCGCCCATTCAGGACGAATACATCGAGCGCTACCTCTCCGAAGCCGCCTCCGGACAGCGCAGCCTCGACTTCCACGCCACCCTTGACGGCGCCTCCGCCTATGCCGATGCCGATTTTATCATCATCGCGGCACCGACCAACTACGATCCCAAACAGAATTTCTTTGACTGCTCTGCCGTCGAATCCGTGATCCGGCTCGTGCAGGAAGCCGCCGCCGGCCGCCGGGACAAGCCCTGCATCATCATCAAGTCCACCATTCCGGTGGGCTACACCGAGAGCATCCGGGAGCGCTTCCATGCGGAAAATATCCTCTTCAGCCCGGAATTTCTCCGTGAATCCAAGGCACTCTACGACAACCTGTACCCCTCCCGCATCATCGTTGGCTGCGATGAAAGCACGCAGGAGGCTGCGCAGACCTTCGCCTCGCTGCTGCAGGAGGGTGCCTTGCGGCAGGAGATCCCGACGCTTTTGATGGGCTACACCGAAGCCGAAGCCGTCAAGCTCTTTGCCAATACCTACCTTGCGCTTCGCGTCAGCTATTTCAATGAGCTGGATACCTACGCCGAAATGAAGGGGCTCAATACCCGCAAGATCATTGAAGGCGTCTGCCTCGACCCGCGCATCGGCAGCCATTACAACAACCCCAGCTTCGGCTACGGGGGGTACTGTCTGCCCAAGGACACCAAGCAGCTCCTTGCCAATTACAGGGACGTTCCGCAGAATATGATGACGGCGATCGTGGAATCCAACCGCACGCGCAAGGATTACATTGCCGACCGGGTGCTGGAAATGGCGGGCTATTACAATTACGCCTCCAACAACCAGTACGACCGGGACAAGGAAAAATCCGTCACCATCGGCATTTACCGGCTGACAATGAAGGCCAATTCCGACAATTTCCGCCAGTCCTCGATCCAGGGCGTGATGAAGCGCGTCAAGGCCAAGGGCGCTGTCGTCGTGATCTATGAACCGACGCTTCCGGACGGGAGCACCTTCTTCGGAAGCACGGTCATCAACGATCTGGAGCGGTTCAAATCCGCCTGCGACTGCATCGTGGCCAACCGCTATGATCCTGTGCTCGACGATGTGGAGCATAAGGTCTACACCCGTGACCTTTTCCGCCGTGACTGATCCCCGCAAAACAAAGCCCATACCCCGCCGGGTATGGGCTCTTTTTGTCAGTTTCAGCCGACATCGACCACGAATTTGAACGATACGCGGCGGCAGGCATCCAGATCAACCTCGCCGTTTTCGTCAAAGACCGGATGCTCCGCAGCATAGCCGTTCGATGTCAGCATCGAAGCGAGCTTTGCGGTGTATTCCGGTGTCAGGCCATTCTCCGG
The DNA here is from genome assembly GCA_902783005.1 of uncultured Ruminococcus sp. GTDB lineage: Bacteria > Bacillota > Clostridia > Oscillospirales > Ruminococcaceae > UBA3855. Next base: position 2,196 of record CACZPI010000177.1, read on the forward strand.
AGAGAAGCAGAATTCCTTGACGCGCGTTGCACGATCCTGCGACAGCGCCAGATTATGCTCCGGTGTGCCGGTCGGATCCGTATGTCCCTGGATCTCGATTTCCGAAACGAATCCGGTGTACTTCTCGCTGAGCACAACAGAAGTATAGACCTGCAGGAATTTGCGCAGTACGTCCTTGCCGGCATCCGATACCGCCGACTGATCGACGTCAAACAGCACGCCCGATCCGAGTGCGACCTCGCCCGTTTCCGGATCGACCACGGCATCCACGCCCGCATCCTGCAGCGCTGCGGAAATATCTGCGTACAGCTCGTCCACCTCGGCCACAAGTGCCTCCAGCTCCTCTGCACTCAGATTCTCGCGCTGTGCATCCGACAGGCGCAGGTTCGCATTGATCTCCTTTTCGTACAGGTCATACGAACGCTTGCTGTAATTATAGATCCGGTTGCCGTCCGACAGGATCAGGCCGTCATCATCCAGATAGAACGAAACCAGCTGCGCACTGTGCTTCCCGTCCGCATCATTCCAGAAGAGCCGCAGGCAGCCGTCCTCGGCAAATTCATAGGCATCCACCGGGTACCGCTCACCGCCTACCGTCACATTCTGTGCATCTGCCGTCAGATTGATCGTCTCAATGCCGCAGAATGCCGCGGAGCCCTCTGCCAGGTTGGCATCCGCCACCTCGGGCGTTGCCCCGTCCTTCATGTCGTCCGGGATCAGCGTCACGCTCTTGCCGCCGTCCGACAGCGTCAGCGCATTTCCTTCAAATCCGAATTCATAGACCCATGTCGTATCGCTCAGCGCATAGGTCAGGGATTCATCCGTCGAATTGTATTCAAAGCTGTCCACCAGATGCAGCGTCAGCTTGTTGCCGCGCACGGAATACGCCGCCTGCTGTGCGACCTTCTCACCGCTCTCTGTCAGGAGATACAGCTGCATCCACGAATAGCCGTCCAGATAATTCAGCGGCGTGATATTGGAATGCACACCCGCTTCGATGCGGTACGGCAGCGCCGTCACCTTTTCGGACTGCCCGGGACATTCCACAAGCTCCTGCTCCGCCAGGATCGCCTGCACCTTCTCTTCAGGAAGGCTTGCACCGTCTGCCTCCGCAAGTGCATACTTGCCGGCCAGCATTTCCGTCTTGTAATTCAGCGTCCGGTAGATCGACGCAGCATCCTCCACATACGCCTCTGCCTGCTCCGGATCCACCTCTGCCGTGCTGCCCTGTGCATTCGACTGCTGCGGCTGTACGCCGGCCTGCGGGTCTGCCGCCACAAGCTCACTCATGACCTCATCCACACGCAGATTCTCGCATCCGGATGCTGCCGCCGCCATGCCGGCCGCAAGCAGCAGCGCAAAAAACCTTCTGTTTCTCATCATCATTCACAGTCCTTTCACCCGCGCATCTGCCGGTTGCAGAGCGTTTTCGGTACGTTATTATACCATATCTGCCTTCAAAAGTCAAGCAAATGTACAAAATTCAGCCAAAATGCCGCAAAAATTACGCTTCCGCGAGCCAGTCCGTGCCGAAGCGTCCTGCCAGCACATCACACAGCACCAGCGCCGTCAGGCTGTCCGCCACGACACGCGCCCGGTGGATCACTGCCGGGTCATGCCGCCCGTGGATCTGAAGCTGTGCATTCTCGCCGCGGAAGAAATCGACCGTTTCCTGCGCCTTGTAGATCGAAGGCGTCGGCTTGACGGCAAGGCGGAAGAGTACCGGCATGCCGTTGGTAATGCCGCCGTTGATGCCGCCGTTGTGATTGGTGGCGGTGGTGACTCTGCCGTCCTGCATCCGGAAGGCATCATTGTACACGCTGCCCGGCTGGTCGATCAGATCGAAGGCATCCCCGAACTGCACGCCCTTGACCGCCGGAATGCCGAAGAGTGCATGCGCCAGCACACCCTCCAGGGTATCGAACCACGGCTCCCCGACGCCTGCCGGCAGACCCGTGACGATCGTTTCCAGAACGCCGCCCACGCTGTCACCGTCCGCGGCAGCCGCTTCAATGCGTTCGCGCATGGCTGCGGCAGCCTGTTCGTCGAGCACGGCAAAGGGCATTTTCTGCACCGCCGCAATATCCGCCGCAGGATCGGCAGCAAAGGGTCTGTCAGAGATCCCCGCGCACCGTGCAATATGGGTGCCGATCTCAATGCCCTTTCCGCGCAGCGCTGTGATCGCGACCGCGCCGCCCGCCACGATCCCCGCCGTGATCCGGCCGCTGAAATGGCCGCCGCCGCGATAGTCCTCATACCCATGATATTTCGCATATGCCGTGAAATCCGCATGTCCCGGCCTTGCCAGTGCTCTTGTCGCCGCATAGTCCTTGCTGCGTGTCTGGCTGTTCGGGATCACGATGCAGATGGGCGTACCCGTCGTTTTTCCTTCAAAAACGCCGCTGACGATCTGGTAAGGATCCTGCTCCTGTCGCGCCGTGGAGATCTTCCCCGCCGGCCGCCGCAGGGTCAGCTGTGCTTCGATGAATTCCCTGTCCACCGGGATCCCCGGTGCCATGCCGTCGATCACAAGGCCGATCGCTTCGCCGTGGCTCTCTCCGAAGATCGTAACTGCCACGCTGCTTCCGTAGGTATTTTTCATGCCGTCTGCTCCTCTCTGTCACATGCCCGCCAGAAACAGCTCTGCAAGCTCCCCGGCGCCGAATTCCTCTGCCATCTGCCGCACGCCCCGCAGAATATCCCCGCGGGTACAGCCGTGCGCTTCCAGAAAGGCATCGTCCTTTTCATATAAATGCGTATAGAACGCCGCCCCGATCCGCAGGGCATTCAGGGAATGCTCCCCCATGACCAGCCGCAGGCATTCCTGTGCTTCGGCCAGCGCCCCGTCATCAGCCATGGTCAGCAGCGTCTCCAGATCCTGCCGCGCCTTTGCATCCTCAATGAGCTGCGGGGCAAGCGATTCGACCTCCACGCCGAACAGCAGATGCGCGATCACCTGAATGATTCCCCGGATCTGCCGCATGATAAAGTCCTCCTCATACCCGGTACCGAACATACCGTGTCCCTCCTTTTTGGATCGGCTTTTTATGTATTATAGCATTAAACTGCTGAAATGTCAAGAAAACGGAGCCGGATGCGCGGGAAAATCTGAAAAAACAATGGACAAGCCGCTGATTCTGTGCTATAATAGAACCAGACAGAGAAAACGGGAATTACCCGATCCAGATTTGATGAAAGGAAGAATCGTATGAAGAAAAGCAAGTTTCTGGCAGCATTGTGCGCCGCGGTCATGACTGCGGGCATGGCGGGCGCCTTCTCCGGGGTGCAGGCAGCGGACGAAACGCTGCGCATCATGGAGCTTGGCGACTCGATCACAGACGGCTTCAATGTCACCGGCGGCTACCGCATCCCGCTGTGGTACCTGCTGCATGATGCGGGCTACATCGACAGCTATCACATGGATTTCGTCGGCCCGAACGGCTGGTATATCGACGGGGTCTGTGACACCGACCATGCGGGGTATTCCGGCTATTCGATCGACGACATCCCCAACCAGCGCACGGGACTGTACAGCTTCATTGACTGGCTGATGCAGGAATACCCGGCAGACATTGTGATGCTGCAGATCGGCACCAATGACATTCTCTCGTCCTATGAGCTGGACACCGCCGAAAACCGGCTTGAGCTGCTGGTCGATACCATTCTGACCTACATTCCGGAGGACGGTATGCTCTTCCTGGCGACCATTCCGGATATGGCTGCGGATGTGACGACCTACACCGATGCCTATACCGTCGAGGAGATGGATGCCGCAGTTGCCGCATACAATGCCGCCGTGCTCCGCGTGGCGCAGCGCAAGCAGAGCGAGGGCAAGCCCGTTATGGTCTCAGACAATCACGCTGCCCTGACCAAATCCGACCTGGCCGACGGCGTACATCCCTCCGAGGAAGGCTACAGGAAGCTGGCAGAGCACTGGTACACCGTGCTGACCAGTTATCTGGACGGCACAGAGCCCGCCGGAACGACGGAGACCACAACAGAAGCCACCACAGCCGAAACCGCAACCACAGCCGAAACAACAACCACGGCTGCGGAGATCACGACCACATCGGAAACGGCAGCCACAGATGCACCGGCACCGCTTTTGGGCGATATTGTGACGGATCAGAAGCTCGATCTGAAGGATGTGATCGCTTTGCAGAAGCATCTGGTGGGACTTGAACCGATGAGCTATGAGAGCCGGCAGCTTGCGGACATGAATGCAGACGGCAGAGCGGACATTTTCGATCTGGCGCTGCTCAAGCACCGGGTCTTTGAAGAACACACAGGAGGATAAAGCATGGGATTCCAGACAGAGGAGATCGAACAGATCCTGAATTACCCCGATACCGACGACAACCGCGCCGTACCCAAGGAGGTCTTTGATGTGATCTATTCCCTCGGGCGCGATGCGCAGACGAAGGAGGAAGCGCAGTACGCTTACAGGACGCTTGTCGGGCTGTGCAGCCGGGAAAGCGGCCATGTACGCGGGTATGCGGTGCTTGCGCTTTCGATGCTGAGCGTGGACTGGGGCAAGCTGATGACGGACGATTATGACACGATCGCGGAGATCATCCGCCGCGAATCGGAACGCGCAGACATCTGGGAACGCGAGCAGCTTGAAGCCGCCAAGGCAGATTTCCGGCAGCAGCTCGGATGGAAATTCGAGACACGCACGGAGCGCCCGCGGCATATGCATCTGCGCTATTCCCTGATCGGCGCACGCATCCGCCGGGTACGCCTGAAGAAGACCAAGGACAACGGCACCGAGGTGCGCATCCGGTTCCATGAGGGATTCTTCATGCCGGCATTCGGCAGCTCCATTCCGGTGCGCGGCAAGATCGTCATCCAGAATGCCGATCCGGACGCCTCCACCGTCGTGCTGTTCGGCGCCTCCAAGGACGGCAAGCTCAAAGGCCGCCGGCTCACCCTCCGGCAGTTCGAGGCGAAGTATCCGGAATGTGACATGGAGATCACCCGCGAATATTACAGCGACGGACATTCCTGCTTCATCGGCACTGTCCAGGGTGCAGCCGACCAGGAATTCCGCATGGAGATCCTGCACAGCGGGAAGATGATCTATATTACCGTATAACAAATCTGCCCCGGAGCGATCCTGCGACCGCTCCGGGGCATTCTGTTATTCCTCTGTGCCGTAGTCCTCTGCGGCATCGTCTTCCTCCTCCGTCATGAACAGCGCCGTGAAATGCTCGTTGTCTGCCGTGGCATCGGTGAATACCTGTTCGAGCTTCGGGTGCATTGCCTCGGCATGCAGGATCCATACCAGCGTTTCCTCCCCCTGCTCGGTCAGCAGATCGTACAGGGCATCGAGATTCTTTCCGTAGTAATCCGGAAATCCGAGCATCTGCGCCAGATAATCATGCGCCTCCGGCAGCGATGCAAGCTGCCGGCCGTCAAGCTCATATACATGCGTCATAGCGGCCTCCTTAATAGAGCTGCGTAAAGCTCTTGTAGTGATCGTTCGTGTAGTAAATGCTGCCGTCATCGCCGTAGATCAGGCGCTCTCCCCCGCGGAAGCCGCCTGCATAATTGACGTCACATTCATGGTAATCCCCGTCCGGGAGCAGCCCCTCGCGGTTGCCGAAATAGTCCCCGCCGATGCTCATGCCCGGTGCCACATCCCAGAGATTGCCCTCGGAGCTGACCCAGCCCTTCTTCTGTGCCTGCTTCTTCGTGATGAAGTTCGCGGGCAGCGTGCCGAAATTGTGGATATATTCCGCCACATCCTCCGGCGAGGTGTAGCTCCCGTCCTTCTCGACCGATGCGGGCAGCGCCTCGTCCTCCGGGATCGTGTCCGGAACGGCAGTCGTGGTTTCCGGAGCAGCCGTTGTCTCCTCCTGCGTCGTCTCCTCTTCGGTTTCGGATTCCGCGGTTTCTTCTTCGGTGATCTCCGTTTCCGGATCGGTCTCCTCAGTGAAGGAAAGATCCGGCGCCGCATCGGCTGTGGCTGCTGTCTCCTCGGTGAAAATGACCAGCCCGGAATCCGGTTCGGATGCCGGTGCCGTCCCGCGCTGACACGCACAAAGCGTCAGTCCTGTGACCGCTGCCAGAAGCAGCGATGCAATGCGATGTTTCATGTTGATTCCTCCTGTCATCGGTGTTTCAGAAGCGCATCCCAGCGGTCATATTCCGGGTAGAGCTGCCGGACGACGGCGTAGAATGCCGCCGAATGATCCTGGTGCAGGAAATGCGCATATTCGTGATAGAATGTCCCCCGCACACAGCCGATCGGATATTCCATCAGCCGGATATTCATGGAAATACGCCCGGAGGATGCCGTACAGCTTCCCCAGCGCGAGACCATGTCCTTGATCTCGATGCGTGCGAGCGGGACATCATACCCCGCCTTGCGGAATGCCGTCCACACCTCGCGGTTGAGCTCCCGGTACAATTCCGTGCAGTCTGCCGCCAGCCATTGCCGGTACGCGCCGTAGGCCTCCTGCGGATCTCTTGCAAACAGGGTGAGCACCCCGTCCTCGCGGATCGTCTTCCCCGGTGCGGCCGCGTAATGCAGCGTCAGCCTGCCGCCGAGATACGGCACGGACGATCCGTCGGTATAATCTGGCGCCGCATCTGCCCTGCGCTCGGCCTCCCCGACCATCTGTGCGAGCGCCGCGGCATTCTGCTGCAGCGCCCGGGCAATGTCGCTGTCCGCACACCGCAGGGGCGCGGAGACACACACCATGCCGTCAGTCCTGACCTTCATGATGATGCGTTTCATCTTCTTGCGGGTGACGGTGACAGGGTAGCGCCTGCCGTTACATGTAAATTCCATAGCGTCCCCCTTTCTGCATTTATCATAGCACAACCGGGGGCATTTGTCAACTGTCCCGCATCCGGCACAATCCGCATTCCGGCTATTGACTTGCACCCGCCTGATACGGTATAATGAATACAGACTTTATCTTCGGGCGGAGCGAAGCCCGCACCCAATTACGATCCGGGAGGAATCATCATGGAACAGAACTTCATCAAGCCCCCTGTCGAGCTGCGCTATGCCGACGAGCTCGCATTCCTGCGCAAGGCCGATACCGGACGGCGCCCCGAAAACTGGCAGCTTTCCCCGAAGACCGTGCGCACCTTCATTCTCGGCGGCACCGTGACCGCCGAAGACGGCAGCAGCATGGACATCCCGCGCAAATTCTACGGCAATGATGCCCTTGTCGAGCGTGCCATTATCACCCTTGCCGGGAGCCGCGGCCTGATGCTGGTCGGTGAGCCCGGCACGGCCAAGACCATGCTCTCCGAGCTGCTCTCCGCAGCCATCTGCGGCAGCTCCACCAATACCGTACAGGGTACCGCAGGCACCACCGAGGATATGATCAAGTACAGCTGGAATTACGCCCTGCTCCTGTCCAAAGGCCCCTGCCGCGAAGCGCTCGTCCCGGCACCGCTGCTCATCGGCATGGAACGCGGCATCTTCGCCCGCTTCGAGGAGATCACCCGTACACCCGCGGAAATTCAGGATTCCCTCATTTCCGTCATGTCCGACCAGATCCTCAACATTCCGGAGCTCGGGAATGACGGCATGATCCTGGCCAGACCCGGCTTCAACATCATCGGTACTGCCAATACCCGCGACAAGGGCGTCAATGAAATGTCCGGCGCTCTCAAACGCCGCTTCAATTTCGAGACTGTCGCCCCCGTCCGGGATGTCAAGCTCGAACGCGAGATCATTCTCCGTGAGGCAGCCGACCTCTGCAAGGCCGGGCATATCGACTGTGCCCCCGACAAGGATGTGGCAGAGCTGCTTGCCGTCACCTATCATGAGCTGCGCGAGGGCATCACGGCGGAGGGCACCATGGTCGAGCAGCCCGCCGCCGTCATGAGCACCGCCGAAGCTGTCTCGGTCTATTTCCAGACGCTCTGCCATGCCTGGTATTACGGGAGCGGCACCATGGAGCTGCCGGTGCTGACCGAAAACCTCCTCGGCGCCGTCTGCAAGGAAAACCGCGATGACCTCGAAAAGCTCAAGGGCTATTTCAATACCGCAGTCAAGAAAAAGAGTCAGGGAGGCGGATTATGGAAGGAATTCTACAAGACAGCCGGGCTGCTCAGGTAACGCCGCCCGATTTTTCCGCGCAGGTATTGTTCTTCCCTGTCCGGCACCATTCCCCTGTCTGTGCCTTCCAGCTCCGGCAGGCCGCCGCGGCCTATCAGCCGGAATGCATCCTCATCGAAGGCCCGGAGAATGCCAATGACCTGATCGGCGTCCTGACCGATGCACACACCCGGATGCCGGCGGCGATCTACTATTTCTACAAGGACAAGAAGAAATATGTCTCCGAGGATGCCCGCGATTACCATTGCTACTACCCCTTCCTGGAATCCTCCCCGGAATACGCCGCCATGCAGACGGCTAAGGAAATGGGCATTCCCGCACGGTTCATCGACCTGCCGTACAGCGAGATCCTGATCCATACCGGTGCGGAAAGAGGCCTTCGCAGCGAGCAGGAACGCCACAGCTATGCCGACGACAGCCGCCTGGTACAGAGCCGGTTCTATCAGAAGCTCTGCGAGAAGACCGGCCTTCGCAGCTTCGAGGAATTCTGGGAGCAGTATTTCGAGATCCGCGGCCTGCGCATGACACCGGCGGATTTCATGCACCAGATGCTTGTCTACTGCACGCTCACCCGGGATGCCACGCCCGCAGCGCAGATGGAGGAGGACGGCACCCTTGCCCGCGAGCAGCATATGGCTCTGCGCATCCGCGAGGCCATGGAATCCTTCTCACGGATCCTGGTCGTGACAGGCGGCTTTCATTCCCCGGGACTGGCTGAGCGCATTGCCAAGCCCGTCAAGCCCCTGCGCCTGCATAAATTCACCGACGATCTGCACGGGTGCTACCCGATCGCCTATTCCTATGCTGCCGCCGATGCGCTGGCCGGCTACGCCTCCGGGATGCCGCATCCGTATTTCTATGACCGCATCACACAGGAGCTTGCCGCATCCGGATCCCCCGAGGGCATCTACAGCCGCACGGTGCTCTCCCTTCTGACCGAAACGGCCAAGGCATGCAGCGACAAGGATCTGCCCCTGTCCATCGCGGATGTGACCGCGGCATGGACGGTGGCACAGGGACTTGCCGCGCTGCGGGAATCCCCGGAGCCGGGGTATGCCGAGGGCTGCGACGGCGTGACGGCAGCACTCATCAAGGGCGAAAAGACTCCCGCCGCTTCCCTGCCCCTGCAAATGCTCCACAAGCTCGCGACCGGCGACGGCGTGGGACATATCGGTGACCAGAGCCATGTACCACCGCTCATTCAAGATTTCGAGCAGCAGGCGAAGCTTCTGCGTCTGAAAACCGACACCGCCATTCCGCAGGAGGCAGACATTGCCCTGTTCAAGAGCGAGCGCGAGCTGCAAAAAAGCCGCTTCTTTCACCGGATGGATTTTCTGGGAACGGCCTTCGGAAAAATGCGCAAGGGCCCCGATCTCCATGCCAACCGCGATCGCAGCCGCGTACATGAGCTCTGGGGCTACTGCCGCACGCCGCAGGTCGATGCGGTGCTCGTTGACCGCACGACCGACGGCACCACCCTTGCCGAGGCCTGCCGGAATCTCGCTTCCCGCCGGCTCCGGGAGGAACGCCGCTGCGAAATTGCGGCGCATGTCTGCGTAGACTGCTTCCTCATGGGAATCCCGCTTGATGCTGCCGATACGGCGGTCATGGAGGAGATCCTTGCGAATGACGGTGATTTCTTCTCCGTCGGCAGCGGACTGCATGCATTCGACATGCTCCGGGAGCTGCGGGCGCTCTACGGCTTCGAGGATCCGGCGAATCTGCGCTATCTGGAGCAATGCTTCACGAAGCTGACCGCGCTTCTGCCGTCCATGGCCGGGGTCGATGCCGCACAGGCAGACGACTGCATCCGGATCATGCGGCTGCTGTACGGCATTACCGGCAGCACCCTGCCGGAGCGGCGCGGACAGCTCTGCGATGCGCTGGAAGCCATGACGCTGCACGGGCAGAAGGAGCCTTCCGTCTACGGCGCCGCCCTCGGGCTTTTGTATGCGACAGACGGCACCTGGCTGCTTCGTGCGGAGCAGGCCATGCAGGGGTATCTGGCAGGCTCGCCGGAATACCGCAAGCAGGGGGCGCTGTATCTGCGGGGCTTATTTGAAACGGCGCGGGATATTGCGCTGACGGATGTACAATTCCTGCACATGACCGATGTACTGCTCGCGGAAATGGACTATGAGGACTTCATGGAGATCCTGCCGCCGCTGCGGCTGGCATTCAGCTATTTCACCCCCGGGGAAACGCAGACCATTGCCGGGGAGGTCGCAGGTCTTCACGGCAGGGATGCGCGCCATGTCCTGCAGGGCGATTCCGTGGACGAAATGCTTGCCGCATTCGGGGCGGAGCTTGACGCTTCGATCTTCCGCACACTCAGAGAGGAGGACGCATGAATACTGCTGAACAATCCCTCAACCGCTGGCGGCTGGTGCTGGGCAGGCAGTCGGACAGATCCATTCCATTCTCCGGCTCGGATCTGCACACGATGGAATCCATGGAAGACCTGCTCGAATATCTCTACGGACGCGCCGGCGGCGAGGATGTGCGCGGCGGCGACGGATCCTCCGGCTCCTCGCGCGAGGGCGGCACAGGCGATTCCGTGCTGAATACCGCAGAATGGATCACCAGAGTCCGTGAGCTCTTCCCGAAGCAGACCGCGGAGGTGCTGGAAAAGCATGCGCTCGAGGAATTCCACATGACCGAGCTGCTCGCAGACAAGGCCGTGCTTGAAAAGATGATGCCGGATATGAGCCTGCTGAAAATGGTACTGCAGCTCCGGCATCTGATGCAGGGCGAGGTACTCGAAACGGCAAAGCGCATTGCCGCGCAGGTGGCCGAGGACATCCGGAAGAAGCTGGAAAATGACATCCGCCGCTCCATTCTCGGGCGGATCGACCGGAGCCGTTCCAGCCCGGTGCATTCGGCGCGGAATCTCGATATGAAAAAGACGATCCGCCGCAATCTGAAGCATTACGACCCGGAGACACAGCAGCTTGTCCTGCAGGAGGTGTATTTCAGCGCCCGCGTGCGCCGGTACAGCACATGGCGGGTCATCATTGCCATTGACGAGAGCGGCTCCATGACAGGCTCGATCATTCATGCGGCCGTCATGGCGCAGATCCTTGCCAAGCTGCCGTTTGCGGATGTGAAGCTCGTCATTTTCGATACGAATATCGTTGATCTTTCCGGCCAGGTCGAGAATCCGGCCGAGGTGCTCATGAGTGTGCAGCTCGGCGGCGGCACCGACATCGGCAAAGCGCTTGCCTATTGCAGCGGACTGATCGAGACCCCGGCAAAGACCTGCGTGCTGTGTGTCACGGATCTGTATGAAGGCGCCCCGGAGCAGCGGCTTTTGCAGACGGCGCAGGGCATTGTCGGCTCCGGCGCGAAATTGAGCTTTCTGACCGCGCTCGACATGCAGGCCAATCCCGCCTATGACCGGGTGCTTGGCCAGAAGCTCGCGGATATGGGCGCATTCGTCGGCGCCCTCACGCCGGAGCAGCTTGGTGACTATATCGGGCGTATCTTCTCGCAGTAAGGGGGATGAATCATGAACGAAAACCTGCTGTGCGCCCTTGCGCAGGCAGATGAAGCCTATCTGACCGGGCTTTCCAACAAGGGTATTTACAAGCGTGCCGTCAAGGATGCGGAGGGTGCGGATGCCTCTGTGACCTGGGAGGGCGATGCAGCGGTGGTCAGCATTTCCGGGGAGACCTGCACCCTGCGCGATCCGCTTTGGGATTCGTCCTGCTCATGTCCCTCCCGGAGCATGTGCCGGCATCTGGTCGCCGCCATGCTCTGGCTGCGCGGTCACAGCGAAGCGCCCCCGGAGGAAGCCGCGGAGGAACCCGCCGCAGACATGCCGGAAAAATCCCCTGCCCTGGCGCCGGAAGCGCCGCCTGCAAAGGAGAGCGTGAAACATGCCGATGCCATCCGGGAATGCGCCGCACAGCAGATCACGCTGCTGGCCGATGCGCTGCGGTGGGGACTGGTGCGGATGCCGGAATCCATGGCAGAGCATCTTGAAGCTGCGGCAGTCCGCTGCCATGCGCTTGGCATGGCGGACGCGGAAAAGGCCATGCGGGAGCTTGGCACGATGCTGGAAAACGGCCGGGAACGACGGGCGATCTTCCGGGCAGAGGTATTTCTGGAAAGCCTTGGCAAAGCGGTGCAGATGCTCACGGCGCTGCGGGATGCGGACACCGTCACGGAGGACATGCTCGGTGTCTTCCGGCAGAGCTATGAGCCGTATCCGGGGGATCTGACGATATTGCCCGTCGGACAGCGCGAAGCGATCGGCGGGGAATACACCGGTGCGTATTACTATTTTCTGGACAAGGACACGGGAAAATTCCTGACCTATGCCAATGTCCGGCCGGTCTATTACGACACTGTCAGCACAAAGCCCATGATGACCATGCTGTGGAATACCGGTCAGCCCATGCGTGCGCTGATGCATTCGGAAATGGTTTTGAAAAACGCGAAGATTTCCGGCGACCGGCTCTCCGCCTCGCAGGAAACGATTGTCGCGATGCGCCGGAAGGCAGATCTCAATTGTGAAGCGGTGCAGCGGCTGATCGTGCAGGATTTCCGGATGCTGCCGGTGCTGCTTGACAAGCGCCGCCCGACGCGGGAGACGGAGGCCATGTTCTTCATTCATCCGGTCTGCTGCGTGGAAAGCCGGTTTGATCCCCACACGCAGCAGCTCATTGTGACGCTCGAGGATGCCTTCGGGTGCCGCGCCGGGATCCGGGTGAAATACCGGGCGGAAACGAAAAAGCTGACCGAAGAGGTCGAGCAGCTTGTCAGCCGGATGACAGAGCATCCGGAAAGGAGCTATGTCTGGCTGTGCAGCGCGTCCTTTGAGGACGGACAGCTTGTGTTGTATCCGATCGATTTCTATGATTTCATCCGCTGCCCTGCGCCGGAGCGTGCAGAGCTGCCGGAGCAGTACACCAGGCGGGACAATGCCTGTGCGCCGCAGATCATGGCGCTGATGCAGGAAGCGGAGCATGCATTGACCGTGCTGCTGCAGGGCGGATTGCAAAGCGCCCCGGCAGCGCCGCTTGCTGCAATTGCGGAGAAGGCCGCACGCAGCGGAATGCAGGGATTTTCGGTGCTGCTCGGTGACCTGCATGATGCGGCGGAATCCTACCGGCACAGCACGCTGGCAGATCCGGTGCCGGCGCTGACGGCACTGACACGGCTGCTGCGGTATCTCCGCACCGGCCGCGGCAAGCTCAATGCCCTGTGTGCGCTTGAAGAGATGACGAAACGGACGGCATGATGCTCTATACACAAAAAATCCTCTGCATTGCGCGGATGCAGAGGATTTGTTTCTATTCAGCAAACGATCTTCTCAAAATCCGAAGCCGGATGCTTGCACAGCGGGCAGATGAAGTCCTCCGGCAATTCCTCGCCGACGTATTCATAGCCGCAGATCGTGCAGCGCCAGATCGTCTGGCCGTCCGGTGTGGTGCCGACCGCTTCGGGCTTGGGCTTGATCTGCGCATGGTAATACGCATACGTCGCGGAAGGATCCGTGGTCAGCACCTGCATTTCCGTGACATCTGCCAGGAACATCGTATGTGTTCCCAGGTCGATGCTGTGGAATGTCCTGCCCGAAATGTACGCATTCGTTCCCTGCGTCACCGCAAGCGTGCCGTTTTCCGTGCGGATCACCGCCGGGAAGCCTGCGAATTTGTCCGTATCGCGCCCGGACTGGAATCCGAAACGCCGGAACAGCTCAAAATCTGCCTTCTCGCTGATGACGGATGCGGTGAATACCCCGTGCTCCATCAGCATGTCATGGGTGTAATTCTGCTTGCTGACCGTCAGACAGACGCGGTTCGGCTGGCCGGTGACCTGCATGACCGTGTTGGTGATGCAGCCGTTGTCCTTGCCGAATGCGTTGGCCGTGACGATAAACAGGCCGTAGCTGAGCTTCTGTAATGCCTTGGGATCTGTCATGGTGTTACCCTCACTTTCCTGCTTGAATTCTGAATGCAGCGATCAGCCCTTGAACGGCAGCGTCACAAGGCTGACAATGCTCTTGAGGATCAGGAGCGAATCGGTGCCGTCAACCACGCTGCTGCAATCCACATCGGCATTCGCACCGCCCTTGTCATCGAGCTTGGTGATGCCGAGCAGATTCTTGTTGAGCGTAATGACGTCGAGCAGCTCCACAGCGCCGTTGCAGTCCACATCGCCGTAGCTGATCTCCGTGCCGTCCGTCGATGCAGTGGGATTCGTGACGGTCGTCGTCTCAGCCGTTGTGGTCACAGTCGCTTCGGTCGTGGTCACGGTCGCTTCGGTCGTGGGCTGTGTGGCCTCGGTCGGTGTCGGCTTGGTGCCGTAGTATTCCGACAGGGTAATGCCGTTGGCACCGATCGGAATTGCATGGTCAAGGCTGATGAACTTGCCGTCCTCGGTCTGCCAGAGCGCGGACTTGATGAATTCATACTTCACATCGTCCCACTTCTGGAAATTGTCATAGACCAGGCCGCCGGTATCGGAGGAATTCTCATTGAAGCACCAGAAGGTGTGATGAATGTGCTTGTCGGTCATGTAATCACGGATCTCCTGGAGCCAGTGGCGGTTCTCGCCGGTCTTGTCGTGCGCCTCATCGACCCAGCCGCCCCACTCGCCCATGAGCAGCGGA
>CACZPI010000178.1 GCA_902783005.1 uncultured Ruminococcus sp.
CTTCCCAAGCCGTCCGCGGCCGGCAGTCTGCTTCTCGGCCACAATGACCGTCCCCGCAGGCGCCCCCTGTCCGGCAAGCTCCTTGGCAAGACGGTTCGTCGAATCAATTTCCGGGAAATACTGCACCTTCCAGGGCATCCGGCAGCCTGCAAGCAGCGATTCCAGATATGCCTGGTTATACAGATCCGGGAGATTTTTCAATTGGTACCCCCGGTTTGTGATCGCCTGGATCTCGCATCCCTCGGCCTTGAGCTGTTCAATGGCCTTCCAGACAGCCGTTCTGCTCACCCCAAGCTCCTGCGCGAGCGCACCGCCGGAGCGGAATTCTCCCTCTGCGAGCAGCAGCGATGCGAGTACATGATCCTTCAGCTTCATGTCACCACCTCCGTTATGTACCTATTATAGCACATTTTCCGGATGAATGCAAGCCGTGTTTCCCTGTCCAATGATTGGTAAAATTTAGCAATTGTTTCACATGAAACATGCACACCAACGCCTCCCGAAGCATACCATGCAAAGGGAGGTGAGTGAAATGATCCGCGGAATTTTGCTGGCACTGGCCGTCAGCCTCGATACCCTGTTTGCCGCGATGGGATGCACCGCCTCCGGCATCACGATCCCGAAGCGCTGCGCCATTGTGGTAAGCGCCGTGGGAACGCTGATGCTTGCGGCCTCGCTGGTGTGCGCAGGATGGCTGGCAAAGCTGCTCCCGGTGGAAATGCTGCGCATCGGCGGGGGCCTTCTGCTGTGCGGCATCGGCTTGATGCAGACGGGGAAGGGGCTTGTGCATACCTGGATCCGCCGGAATCGCCCGCATATTCACCGCCATGCGTGGGGGCTGGTCATTGACATCTGCTTTGACGAAACGGCCGCGGATGCCGACGGAAACAAGATCCTCGGCTGGTCGGAAACGGCAGCATTTGCGGCGGCGCTGTCGGTCGATTCGCTGGTCAGCGGTCTTGGCGCCGGAATCGAAAACAGCGCCGTCCCCCTTTGCCTGGGAATGACGGCGCTGCTTGGATTGTGCTTTACGATCCTCGGCGGCATCCTCGGGGAACGCCTGCGCAGGCGTCCGCAATGCGGATGGCTCGGGGGCATCGTCCTGATCGTTCTGGCGATCCTGCGTCTGTGTGCTTAATTCTGTTCGGAAAGGTAGAGCGCACACCGGCTCTGGATCATATCCGCCGCTTGCTGCGCGGTGCAGTCACCGGCGTAATATTTCTCGGCTTCCTCGAGAATGATCGAGTTGATGAAGGCATCATCATCCTCATACATCCGCACATCCTCCAGATAAGCACGAAGCATTTCCATTTCGGCAGTTGTGGCATTGCCGCAGGGACGCAGGAAGCCGAGGGTCGCACCCTTCAGGCAATTTTCCATTGCAGAGCGCATCACCGGCAGGCTGTCGGTGCCGTCCCAGGAATCCATGCACAGCTTGCTTTGCTTCTGGGAGCCGAGGTGCTCCATGATGAATTCCCAGACCGGCTCTGCGCGGTCGGAACGCGAGGTCAGCGCAATGGAATACTTCATCCGGTACCGTCCGCCGTTGCCGCCCTGTGCATCCGGGAAGCCGATGAGGGTAATGTCCGCGTCCTTGAAACGCTCCCGGTGCTCGTCGTGCAGGGTGATCGGCTTAATCAGTGAGACGCGGTCAAGCAAAGACATATTCCGTGAGAAATCCCAGCCCATCTTGACCATTTCCCAGTAGGCCGGATCATTCCACTGGTAGGGATCCTCCTCCTCGGCAGGCGGAACGCTTCCTGCCAGCTCGAGGAGCTTGACGAAGGACGGATCGCTGAAATGACACCCGCTGCCGTCGGTGTTGATGTAGGTATTCTGCCCGGAGAGCAGGAAGGCTTCGGTAATATCCTCCCGCGAAGCGCCGGGGAAGACGGCCATATCCTCCGGAATGGTAGTAAGCATGTCGGCGTACCGGTCGGGGTCAAGCCCGACAGCCTGTCCGACATAATCCGACTTGGCGATGCAGGTATCGAGCACGAATCCGAAGCCCATCCGGTCAAGGCGGCCGTTGTTCTTCATGCCCTCAAAGAGATTCATGTAGTAATCGTCCGGGTTGAAGCGTTCATCCGCTTCGAGCATCGGCGCGAAATCCGTGAGGATTCCCTTGTTGGAGATCTGCCGGTAGGGCAGGTAGTCGAGCACGATGATGTCCGGCACCGTGCCGGCGAGCAGGTCATTCTTGAATGCGTCAATGGCATTGGCCGTCGGCGGTACATAGTTATCATACATGTAAAGTGCCTGCCCTTCCTCATCCGGAAATTCCTGCGCATAATCGCGCATGATGATCCGGTAATCCGGCTGTGACCGGTTGTATTCGCACACCTCATCCACAAGCTCCGTGGAAATGGAGACACCCGCCATCGTAATGAACCCGATATGCTCCCGTTCCTCCTCCGTCCGCGGACGCAGCCGGATGTAGAAAGCGCCGCTGTGCCGGGGCGAGACGGTGCAGAGGAAGGAGCCGTCCTGCACTGCCTCTACATCGCTGAACTGTTCGTTGTAATCGGAATTCTTGAAATCCACGATCTTCTCGGAGGTCAGGTCATCCTTCACGCCGTAAATGCCGCCGTAGGAGTCAAAGTAATACAGCTCGTAGTCGATCCCGCTGCAAATCCCGGCAGCATTCGCCGGAATGACATTTTCAAGCCGCTCGCATGTCTTTGCCTCCGTGTCGAAGCGGTAGAGCTGGTACGAATGCTCCCCGGTTTCATCGACATAGGTAGAGACCATACCGTATACCATGCCGGATTTTCCGAGTGCCACGTCGGTGGGATCGGCATAATCGAAGCTGCCGGAATTGTTGTAATCACACTGGATCTCCCCCTGCACCGTGAGATCCGGATTGAGCACCACCGGATTTTCGAGCGGATCCTTTTCCTCCCCGGTCAGACCATACGGGAACAGCAGCCAGTCCCCGTCCGCACATTGTACGATCGAAGGCCAGAACTCGGAAAGCTGTGTCTCCGGCACCTCATCCGGGAAAGGGATCTCCTCTGCCAGATGCAGGTCATCATCGTAGATCTCCATGACCCGTGATTTCCCGTCATAGACATTGGCACCGTTCTTGTTGCCCTGTTCGACATTGTACAGCCCCGCGATCCGGCCGTCAGGAAGCTGTGTGACACAGGCGGGCTGGGATTTCTGCCGCTTGTCGATTTCCAGGTACTCCCCGGAATCCTTGTCGCACAGATACAGCTTGTTGTCCCACGGCCGTTTGAAGCGCATGTAGATCACACCCCTGTCCGTGACGCCCAGCGGGGAATACCGGATGCCCTTGTTTTCCAGCTCTTCGGCTGCATACGACTGCGAGAGATCGACCTGCATCGTCGCGCCAGACCGCCCCCGGCTGCATCCGGGCAAAAGCAGCAGCGCCGCAGCGCAGAAGGCTGCTATCATTCGTTTTTGCATATTGCTACCTCCTTACAAAAAGGCAATTTTTATGCCCTTCATAGGAAATACACATCAGCGCCCCGGATCCTGACACTTATCAGAAAATTTCCGGAAATTTTGTCTGTCTGCACAAATCTGACACCCCCGTTTTGTGCAGACAGACGAGACTTGACAGAAGCCCCCTGCATATGCTATACTAAAGATACCACCTGCAACCGCACGGGCTCGAAGCGCCGCAACTACCGCTGCGTTGATGGCTTTTCACAAGCATTACCTTAGCCGGCAGGTGATCGGATCCTCCGCA
>CACZPI010000179.1 GCA_902783005.1 uncultured Ruminococcus sp.
TCGAGTACATTTCCAATGAAATGTGTGATTACGGGGAGCACTACTATTATGCGGTGCGCACGGACAGGCAGCTTGTCCCGCTGTGTGGAAACGGAGACAATATTTACGAGAATCTCGATCATTTTGCCAAGGATGCCGCAGCATTGCTGGCATTCGTCCCGATCGGCTGACAAGGAGGCTGCTATGAAACGCTTGCTATGGATGATCCCGGCCTGTCTGCTTCTGACAGGCTGCGGACGGGCGCTGCCGCAGTCGCAGGAGGAGATGCCGCCGATCGTATTCGAGGCATGTTCGCATGATCCGGAGCGGGATCAGGTATTCCGCTCGTTTTATGACCGCAGCGGCATGTATTATGCGGCAGAGGGTGCAGATATGTGTACAATGCGGCTTGATGATCTGATCGAAGCCTATGAAAACGGTGCGCTCACGGAATACCAGACCGGACGGACATGCGATGTTTCCGAATTACTCGAAATGCACAAGCTGCTTGTAGAGCTGACCTATGAACCGGATTTCGGCCTTGATGAGCCGGAAACGCTCCCCGCAGTAGAAGCGCCAAGCACCTCATGGTACGGGATCTATTATGATGAAGACGGGAGCTGCCGGGAACTGCAATTCCATGCACACCACAACGGCATCCCTGTATACGGAAACGATGAACGCGCCCGGACGCTCGTCAACTGGTGGCAGAGCACTTTCCAGAGTGATGCGGAACCGCTTGAACAGCCTGAATAAAAAACTGCCTCCCTGCTGCTGTGCAGGGAGGCAGTTGCTTATTTTGTACGATATTCCCGGAGGATCCGCAGAATATCCGCGCCGTATTTTTCACACTTGACGTCACCAAAGCCGCTGATCTGCCTGAGTTCTTCGATTGTTCCGGGATCCGCCTGGATCAATGCCTCGAGCTGGAGATTATTAAAGATGTAATAGGCTTTGATCCGCTCCTGATAGCTTTTTTGAGAACGGTAATCCTTCAAGGCCTGGTATACCGGTAACGATTCAACCGGAGTCCGCGGCGTCACCTCCGGCTGCGGCTCCGCAGGCAGAACAGAGCTGCGGTACTTCTCTGTATAGTCCCTGCTCTGGGACACATTCTTTTCTAAAAAGAAATCTGCCAGCTCCCGCATTGCCTTGTCGGACATCTCACGGACTGCGGAGCCGTCATTCATCTGCCTGATATACCGGATCAGGCCATCTGCACGGATCACGCTGTTCCGGATCTCTCTGGGCGCATATTGCATCTGCAATACCGACTTCGGATTGGCAAGGACGATCACGGACTGGTAATACCTTCCGAATGTGGAATCAAAGCCCAGCCGGAACAGCGGTGACCTGGTTTCCCGGCGCAGCTCCCGGAGCATATCCAGATGCCGCTGATTCTGTGTCACTGGGCTGTAAACCCCTTCCTTGCGGCAGCGCTTTCCGAATTGCACTGTTCTGGTAAAATTCCCCTGCCTGTCGATCTCGATCGTTCCGTACAGATTCTTGCACTCGATCACAAAGACCAGCTTTCTGGTGATGATCAGATAGTCGATCTGCGTTGTCAGACCATCCTTCTCAAAGAAGAGATCATGCAGGATATACATGGGAAGATGGCTGTTCCGGAGCTCAAACAGCAGCGCCTCCTCTCCCCTGATCCCGTATTCGATGCAAAGAATATCCTGCTCAAGCTGTTCCTTGCGCCCAGCAGAAACATACGGCAGAAACGCCCTTAACTGCTCAAGCTGTACAAGAGCCTGACTATCTTCTTTCAGAATGACCGGTTCACGCATTTTCTGGAATAATGCCATAGCAGTAACCTCACTGTTTTTTTATTATTATACCATATCCGGAACAGCATTGCAAGAGACATAAGAAAAACCTCCCTGCACCATGCAAGGAGGCAGTATCCGTTTCAGGATAGCTTCAACTGTTTCCGCACCTGTCCGGTCAGGACGAATGCCAGCACCATTTTCGCCGCATCCGGAAGAAGATAGGGCAGCACACACCAGCCCAGGGCAGTCATGACCCCGACGGCGCCGGTCTGGCTGGTATAGATCCGGATAAACCAGATTGTTCCGAATGCATAGCACACCAGAAGCCCCGTCACCAGCGCTGTAATGCGCACCCAGAGCTTGTTTCCCAGAAAATGTGTCATTGCCCAATAGATCAGGGCAGTCAGCAGAAATCCCACTATATAGCCGCCGGTCTTTCCCAGCAGCACCGAAAAGCCGCCCTGCATTCCCGAAAAAACCGGTACGCCCGCAGCGCCAAGCAGAATGAAAACCAGAATCGCACAGAATCCCCGCTTTCCGCCCAGCAGCTCCAGGGTGCAGAATACCGCAAAGGTCTGCATCGTGAACTGCACCAGCGGCGGCGGCAGCGGAATATAGATCTGCGAGCATACCGCCAGCAATGCAGCACATACGCCGATATAGACAATTTCCAGCAGTGAAAATGAACGGCGTTCTGCCGTTCCGGTGGTTTGTGACATAACAGTCCCTCCTTTGATGATGGTACTATTCTATCACAAA
>CACZPI010000180.1 GCA_902783005.1 uncultured Ruminococcus sp.
GCGCGGCCTGCGCAACTGTGACCCGCCGGAAGAGGTGCGGCAGCTTGTGGAGAGCTACAAGGACTATATCAGGCCGCTGTTTGCAAAACAGCGGAAAACAGAGAGAGTGAGGGTATCTGCATGAATGAAATGACGATCAGAGCCGGCCGCATCGAGGGGGCGCTCCCGGAGAAGTACGTCCGGGCGATGGAGCTGCACAGCCGCGCCGAAGCGAATCTGCACAGTGCTGCCGTATCTCTTGCAGAGGTCGGCCGATGCCTGAAGGAGATGCGTGACGGGCAGCTTTATACCGAGCTGGGATTCCGGTCACTGGAGGAGTACAGCGAGGCAAGGCTTGGCATCAGGCGCAGCCAGGCGTACAAGATGATCCAGGTGTCAGAGCATCTGCCGGAGGATTTTGTCCGGTCAACCGGACAGATCGGCATTGAAAAGCTCGCACTGCTGGCGCTTGCCACACCGGAGGAGCGGGAGGCCGTGCAGGAGCATGTAGATCTCGGAGAGGTCACGGTCAAGGAGCTGAAAGCCGAGATCGCTGCCCTTCGCAAGGAGAATACCGAGCTGACACAGGCCGCTGAACAGGCAGACACTTATGCCCGGCAGTTCGACGATCTGACAGCAAGCCGGAACCTTGCCGAGGACAGAGCCGGCAGGCTTACTGAGCAGGTCAAACGGCTCACGGCGCAGGTCACGGAGCTCGAATCCCGTCCGGTGGAGCATGCCGTGCAGGAAGTCCCCGACCCGGAGCAGCAGAAGAAGATCGACGAGCTCACCGCACGCCTGCGGCAGAATGAAGCCGACTATACGCAGCGGATCCAGACCGCGCAGCGCGAGCATGCCGACCGTCTGCGGGAGGTGCAGCAGGAGCTCGCAAAGGCACAGGCAGCGGTGAAACCGGAGACCGTCCCCGACACCAGGGGCATTTTCAAGGCGTATCTTGCAAATGCCGCCGATGCACTGAACCGGCTGATGGCATTCGTGGAGAGCGCAAGGGATGACGAGAGCCTGCCCCTCTACCTCTCCAAGGTCGATGACATGATCCGCCTGACAGCCGAGAGGAGGCAGGCGTATGATCCTCGCTGATCCGCAGACCCGCGAAGAATGGCTCGAATGCCGCAGACAAGGCATCGGCGGTTCGGATGCGGCTTGCATTGTGGGGGAGAATCCGTGGAAATCGACAGTGCAGCTCTGGCGGGAGAAGACCGGAAAGACCATTCCCGAGGACATCGGGGACAAGCCAGCCGTCCGCTTCGGCAAGGAGGCAGAGGCACACATCCGGGCGCTGTTTCTGCTGACCTATCCGGAATATTCCTGCGAATACCACGAATTCCGGATGTATGCGAATGCCTGCCACCCGTGGCTGTATGCAACTCTTGACGGCGAGCTGACGGATACGGACGGGCGGCGCGGAATTCTTGAAATCAAGACCACGACCATCCAGAATTCCCGTCAGTGGGAGGAATGGGACGGCAGGATCCCGCAGCATTATTACATCCAGGTGCTCCACCAGATGCTGGCCTGCGAATGGGCTGCATATGTCGAGCTTTATGCACACATCCGCTATTGCAAAGGGGATGAGATCCGGGCGGCTCTCAGGGAGTACTGCATTGAGCGCAGGGATGTGCTGCATGAGCTGGCTTGGCTGGAAAAGCAGGAAACCGCATTCTGGAGCATGGTGCAGGACGGTACGGAGCCGCCGTACATCCTGCCGGAGATCTGACAGAAAGCAAGATAACAGGAGGTTTACATGGAATTCAAGATCATCACCGATCTGTCGGTGCTGCCGCAGATCATCGAAACCAACGCCAAGGAGCTGAAAGAATGGCTCACGGATAAGATGGATCACTACAATGCCCTCGTCGTCACGCCGGATACCATCCGGGCAGCCAGGGATGACAAGGCTGCTCTGAACAAGCTCCGCACCGCCCTGGAGGAGCGCCGCAAGGAGGTCAAGCGCCAGTGCATGGCGCCCTACGAGGCATTCGAGCAGAAGTACAAGGAGCTGCTTGCCCTCATTGACGCACCGATTGCAAGCATCGACACGCAGGTCAGGGCGTTTGAGGAGCAGGAGCAGCAGGAGAAGTACGGGAAGATCCGGCAGTATTTTGAGGAGATCACCAAAGAGCTGGATTTCCGGATCGACCTTGACCGCATTCTTGATCCGAAGTGGAAGAACAAGACCAACAGCATCGAGAAGATCTGCCGGAAGCTGTTTGATGATGTTGAACGCATCAGGGCTGACCGGCGGGAGCTTGTAGAATATTACACAGACTCCCCGCATTACACAGCGGTCATGGACTGCTACATGCAGGGCTATGACAAGGCCTGTGCGCTTGCGTATGCGGCGGCTTTGATTCAGCAGGAGGCGCGTGCTCGCGCAGAGCAGGATGCGGCGGCGGTTCCTGACAGGCCGGCACCCGAACCGCCTGTACAAAATCCGGTACAGCCGCAGAATGAACCGAAGATCACCGGCATGTTCCGCGTGACCGGCACAAGGTCGCAGATCATCGCCCTGCGGGATTTCATGCGGAAAAATCAAATTACATTCGAGATCGTAAAGGAGAGATAACGATGGCAGTACAGAATCAGCTTGCACCCGCACCGCAGCAGTCCGGGGTCATTAAATACAGCGCCGGAGGGAGCGAGATCACGCTCAACGGCGGCATCGTCAAGAAGTACCTTGTCAGCGGGGATGCGAACAAGGTCACCGATCAGGAGGTCATGCTGTTCATGCGCCTGTGCCAGTACCAGGGGCTCAATCCCTTCCTGCGCGAGGCGTATCTTGTGAAGTACGGCACGAATCCCGCGCAGATCGTGACCGGCAAGGGAGCGCTGGAGAAGCGTGCCGCCCGCTGCGAGCGTTACCGGGGATTTGAAGCGGGCATCATTGTGCGCCGCCCGGACGGTGCGGTGGACTGGCGCACGGGGACATTCTGCCTTCCGGAGGAGCAGCTTGTCGGCGGCTGGGCGCGTGTGTATGTGGACGGCTTCACCCGTCCGGTCGAAGCTGCGGTATCGCTGCGGGAATACAACACCGGAAAATCCGTATGGGCGCAGAAGCCCGCGACCATGATCCGCAAGGTTGCCAAATCGCAGGCGCTCCGGGAGGCATTCCCCGAGGACATGCAGGGCATGTACGAAGCCGAGGAGCGCGGCGTTGTCTATGAGGAACTGCCGGAGGCGCCGGTCGATGTGCCGTCCGAGCCGGTCTATCCGGAGGTACAGCCTGATCCGCCGGAGCATGAGCCGGTCTGGTATCCCGGCGGCGATTATGACGAATTTGCAGATATTATGGGAGGTAACTGATATGTTCAACCGAATCATTCTCATGGGCAGACTCACCCGGGATCCGGAACTGCGCACCACGCAGTCCGGCATTCAGATGTGCCGTTTCTCAGTCGCAGTAGACCGCGCCTATTCCAAGGGCGAGGAGAAACAGACCGATTTCATCGACATCACCGCATGGAGACAGACCGCTGAGTTCGTCTCCAAGTGGTTCAGCAAGGGCAAGTGCATCCTCGTGGAGGGCAAGCTCCAGAACAACAACTACACCGATCAGAACGGGGTAAAGCACTATCAGAATGTCGTGGTGGCTGATAACGTAGCCTTCTGTGGGGACAAGTCCGGCAATCAGCAGTCCGGCGGGCAGACACAGCAGAACCAGCAGTATCAGCAAGGCTACGGTCAGCCCCAGCAGCAGTACCAGAATCCGCAAGGGTATCAGAAGGCTGTACAAGGCTACGGACAGCCGCAGAGCTACCAGCAGTATCAGCAGCCTGCGCAGGGCTATCAGCAGGGTACTACTCCGACCTTTGCGCCGCAAGGCGCATTGGGAGGAGCCTCGCCCGCGGGGGCACCCCGCCAGCCGCCTCCGGCACAGTATCATGAGCTGGATGATTTCGAGACGATACTCGCTGGTGATGCGGTGCCTTTCTGACGTGACACCCGGCACATTTGCACATCTGCGTGCAAAAGTGTGCTATTTTGAAACACGGTCAGGAGGTGGCAGTTATGAAAATCTATGATGCTGCAAGTTACAGGAACGTGACCGAGGAGCAGCTCCGGGATGCAAAATGGTTTGCGGAGAAGCTGGGCGACCTGATCTGGTCGCCCGGCGGCACGCAGGAGACATTTGAGGAGAACGTCCGCATCCTGCGCACCGTTTATCAGGAGAGGCAGATGGATGCCGTGTTCATGGAGCTGTTTGCCCGTGTACGCAAGGCGCTCGACGGAGGCCGGGCGGAATCGGTCGCAGATGCCGGGATCACCGTGCGGATGATCTACACTGCAGATGATTTCCTGTACACGGATTATCCCTACGAGGAGATCTTTTCCGAGACGAACGGCTTCCGGCAGGAGCAGATCAAGGCACAGCTTGAAAAACAGGCAAAGTCTGTCGGCATCCGGAATTTCCGCACGCTCTACGGCCAGTATGAACGGTCGCAGAAGAACATGGGCAACAAGGGACGGCGCTTCTGCATCCCGAACATGCTCGGCGGCACGCTCGAGCTCGATCCCGGCGACTGGAAGATGGACGGCACAGGCATCTACAAGGACACGGTGCGCGGCAGGGAGTATGCGTGCACACACAGCATCGCTCCCGTGCGGCGGCTCCGAAACATCGACACCAGTGATGAGAAGCTCACCCTTGCTTACGAACGCAGCGGATCCGTGCGGTACATTACCAAGCCGAAGCGGGAGCTGTTTGACGGCGCAAAGGTGCTCGACCTCTCCTCTGTCGGTGTTGCCGTGACCTCTCAGACGGCCAAGGTACTCGCCCGGTATCTGTGCGAGATCGAGGACATCAACTACGATGTCATCCCACAGCAGGACAGCGTAGGGCGGCTCGGATGGCTGGAGGACGGCAGATTCTCTCCGTATGTGGAGGATGTGGTGTTTGACGGAGATGCTGCATACGGACGCATCTTCTCGGCCATCCGTGAGAAGGGCAGCTTTGATGAATGGCTGAAATGTGCTGTCGAATGCCGGAATTACAGCCGGACGGCGCAGATCATGCTTGCGGCATCCTTCGCATCGGTGCTCATACGGAAGATCGGCAGGCTGTCCTTCTTCGTGCATCTGTGGGGTGTGGATTCCGAAACAGGTAAAACCGTGGCTCTCATGCTTGCGGCTTCTGTCTGGGGCAGCCCGGAGATCGGGCAGTACGTTCAGACCTTCCGCTCTACGCAGGTCGGACATGAGAAGGTGGCAGCCTTCCTGAAGCACATCCCGATGTGCATTGACGAAAAGCAGCTCGACAGTAAATTTGACGTGTACCAGCTCGCCGAGGGCGTCGGCAAGACCCGCGGCAACAAGGCAGGAGGCATCGACCAGACACCGACATGGAATCTGTCTGTGCTGACGACCGGAGAAACGCCGCTCACCGGCAGCGGTGTGGGTGCCGGTGCGGTCAATCGTGTCATTGATATTGAGTGCAGGAACCCGGAAAAGGTCATTGAGGATGGCCTTAAAACAAGCCGCATTCTGCTTCGCAATCACGGCCACGCAGGGCGGCGTTTTATAGAGCAGCTTACTCCGGAGCTGTTGAATGAGGCGGACAGGCTTCACCAGACATACTTCCGGGAGCTGGCAGGCGGCGACACGACGGAAAAGCAAGCCGGTGCAGCAGCCATGATCCTGACTGCCGATCATCTGGCAGACAAGCTGATCTTCAAGACCGGCAGACATCTGACTGCCGGTGAAATTTCTGCATTTCTGCAAACCAGATCCGCCGTGTCCGCAGGCAGCAGAGGCTATGACTATATCTGCGACTGGGTGGCGCTCAATTCTGCAAAATTCGCCGGTGAAGGAACAGGAGATTCCTACGGCCTGATCGACGGCGACTATGCTTATATCAACCGGACGGTATTCCGGAAATCGTGCATCGAGGGCGGATACGATGAGCGGGCACTCCTGTCATGGCTGAGAGCAAACAGCCTCATCCTGACACGAGGGAGGGCATTCACAAGGGGCAAGCGGATCAACGGTGTAAATGTCGAATGCGTCGTTCTGAAGCTCCCTGGCTGTGGCGTGCCTCCGGAAACCGAGGAGGATATGCTGCTGTGAGGAACATCTGCGGAACGCAATGTACCACAAAGCATAGCTCGGAAACGGCGAAATTCAGGCGATTTGAAAGCGCGTGGAACTGTGGAACATTTTTGGAAGATATACACGTCACTATATAGAGTGCCTGTACATTCACGAATGTATATCTGCACCCTATAATGCAGTTCATTATTTGTTCCACAGTTCCACAATATCAATAAAATAACGAAATATAGAGGGAAACCCCGTGGAACAGCATGTTACACACTGTTCCTCATGTTCCGCACTGTATCAGATTCGTCCAGTTGACTGGACAGAAAGGAGCTGATCCCCATAGAACTGCGCGACTACCAGACAGAGGCCATCAGACAGGTATCCCTTTCATGGCGCAAGGGGTTCAGGCGACCGTGCATCGTGATCCCATGCGGCGGCGGGAAGAGCATTATCACCGCAGAAATGGCAAAGCGCACGACCGATTACGGAGGGCGTGTCCTGTTCCTTGTCCACAGGCGGGAGCTTTGTGAACAGATCGAACGCACCTTCACGGACTGGGGCGCTGACATGGAGCTGTGTACCGTTGGCATGGTGCAGACCGTGTGCCGCCGCCTCGGGAAGATCCAGCCGCCCCGCCTCATCATCACGGACGAGAACCATCACTGTCTTGCGAATTCCTACAGGAAGATCCATGCAGCATTCCCGGATGCATTCGGCGTCGGCGTAACGGCGACCCCTGTCCGGCTGAACGGCGGCGGCCTCGGCGAGATCAATGACCGGCTGATCATCGGCCCCTCGGTGCGGGAGCTGATCTTCCGGAACTGCCTGGCGGATTTTGATTATTATGCACCGCTTGTCACGGATCTCTCCGGGCTGAAACGGAAATCCACAGGCGACTTCGACCAGGTGCAGGCCGCAGAGCTGCTCATGCAAAAGGCAATCTACGGCGACGTACTGCGGCATTACCGGAAGCTTGCGGACGGCGTGAAGGCGATCTGCTACTGCTCGACCGTCCGGCATTCGGAGGAAATGGCCGCACGCTTCCGGGAAGCCGGGATCCCTGCGGCGCATATTGACGGGAATACCCCAAAGGACAGACGGGCGGAGATCATCCGGGATTTCCGGGATAACCGCCTGCAGATCCTCTGCAATGTTGACCTCATTTCCGAGGGCTTTGATGTGCCCGACTGCGGATGCAGCATTCTCCTGCGCCCGACCAAAAGCCTGACGCTGTTCATCCAGCAGGCGATGCGCTCCATGCGGTATGTCCCAGGCAAGCGTGCGGTCATCATTGACCATGTGGGGAATGTCCACCGGCACGGCCTGCCAGATCTTGACCGGGAATGGACGCTTGAACCCAGGCCGCAGAGGACAAAGGAAAACCTTGTGCATGTCCGGCAGTGTCCGGAATGCTATTTCACGCATTACACCGCGCCGGAATGCCCGAACTGCGGCCACATTTACGGGAAAACCCGCGAGGAGATCCTGGAGGAGAAGAAGGAGCAGGAGCTTGTGAAGCTCGAGCGGCGGATGGAGCATGTCAACAGCCCTGCGGACTGCAAGAGCGTCAAAGAGCTGTTTGCACTGGCAAAGAAGAAGGGCTACAAGCCCGGATGGGCTTATCATCAGGCGAAGGAAAGGGGGTTATTGTCATGACAGAGACAGACATTCAGAATCAGATCAGGGTTGCCGTTTCCGGGGAATGTGCGATATTCCGGACAAATGCCGGGGAGCTGTGGCAGGGCAAGGTCGTTTGGTCGAAGGAATTTCAACAGAATGTGCTGATCCGTCTGCGGCGTGTGTCCGGTCTTCCGGCAGGGTATTCCGATCTGTCCGGCGTGCGGAAGTCGGACGGACGGGCGGTGTTCATTGAGGTGAAGACGCCGAAGGGCGTGGTATCGGAGGATCAGAAGCATTTCCTGCATCAGATGCGGGATTGCCATGCCGTTGCAGGTGTGGCACGGAATGTGGAGGATGCCCTGCGGCTGATCGGGGGTGAACCGGATGACATCGGATGAGATCGAACGCCTGGCACGCGACGGCAGGCCGCTGCCGCAGTACACCACGCTGCCGGATGCCTGCTATTATGAAACGATACGGGCGCTCTGGGATGCCGTGCGCTCCGGCAGGATCACGAAGGAGGAGGCGCACGACCG
This sequence comes from uncultured Ruminococcus sp., assembly GCA_902783005.1. Taxonomy (GTDB): domain Bacteria; phylum Bacillota; class Clostridia; order Oscillospirales; family Ruminococcaceae; genus UBA3855. Next base: position 8,193 of record CACZPI010000180.1, read on the forward strand.
CAAGAGACGGATGCTCCGGCAGTATGCGGAATACCGTGCCGGCTATGACAATGCATGCAGCATGTACCGCCGGCAGCAGGAACAGATCCGCAGATCCGAACGCCTCCGGATCCTGATCGCCAAGGCAGACAGTACGGAGGAAAAGCTCCGGTACAGCTTGCAGCTCATCGCGCTCCTGACAGGTGATGCGGTGCTGGAGCAGGCGGAGATCAACAGAATGGAGGGGATCACATGAATCAGGAAACCATTGGAGAACGGATCCGGTATGTGCGGCTGAAAAATCTGCTGACACAGCGGGAATTTGCGGCAAGCATCGGTGTCGGAAGGTCGGCGCTTGTGCGCTATGAGACAGGCGAGGTATTTCCCTCCGTACTCGTGGCGGCATCCATCGCGGAAACCTGCGGGGTATCGCTCAACTGGCTGATACTCGGGAAAGGAGGATACAGGCGTGACGATTGACAGTGTAATGCATGATGCAGCCGTGCTGCTTGGACAGGCAAAGGATCCGATCGACATGCAGCATATCACCGAGGCCATTGTGAAGCTGACGCTTGTGATCCCGAAGCCGGTCGAGCATGTGAGCCGTGTGACCGGGCATCTTTGCGGATACTGCCCCCGCTGCGGTCAGTATGCGATCACCCGGGAAACTTCACTGAATCACTGTCTGCGCTGCGGTCAGCGGATCACATGGGAGGAGGCAGAGAAATGACAAGTCTTGACGAGCTGATCCGGGAGCGCGATCAGGCGCTGCTCTCTCTTGATGCGCATGAGATCAAGACCTTCATGCGCCGCTGGAACATCCGCATCCCGGAGGATGACAGGGAGTTCTGGCAGATCGTCCGGAATGCACTGGAGAAGATCGGAGCACCGGGGAAGCTGCTGAGAACAGCAGAGATCAGGATGCAGTATGCAGGAAGGAAGTGAAACCAATGGGTGAGAAATACGGAGAGATAGTGGCACGGTTCCGCGAGGCTGTGAGCCATGTCTTTGACTGCCTGTTTGAACCGCTGCAGGGCTTTGTGAAGCTCATAGACGGCTTTATCATTGACGGCTTTATCATTGACATAGCGCCGGTCAGCGGACGTGTAAAGCATCTGGCGCGTCATGCAAAGAAGTACCGCACACGCAAGAAGAATCGGAACCGTATCCGCAGAGCGATGGATAAGGAGAAACGAAATGCGCGACTATCAGAGAAAGAAAAATAACCCCTACCGGCTCCCGCACAATTTGTACATGCGCGTGCTGTATCTTGTCCGGGATTACGAACGGCTGCAGGCGATCCGGCGTGAGATCCTGCTCGAATCCCCTTCTCCGGACGGGACACCGCACTCCGGAATCGGATCCCCGACAGAGGGAAAGGCGCTGCGAATGTATGCGATCGGTCAGGAGTGCGATGCCGTCGAGAGAGCACTGGCGGCCGTGCCTGCCGAGTACCGCAGAGGCATTCTTGCCAATATCTGCCGGCGTGCGCCGTATCCGTCCGATGCAGGAAGTGAGACATACGGCAGATGGCGGCGGAAATTTTTATATCAGGTCGCAAAAAATCTGCATCTGATCTGAAAGATGATGTGCGCGGGAAAAAAATCCGTGGTACAATGGTAGTATGGGATGTACCGGCGGGAAGGCTTCTGACCACCTCCCAGTTTCCCTTCCCGATGATGCATACCCTCTTCCAGCTTACACACCGGCCGGCAATCGCTGACCGGTGTGGTTTTCATCATTGACAAGAGGTGAGATACATGGGCAGACCCCGTAAATTTACCAGAAAAACACTGGAGGATGCATGGGCAGCGTATAAAGCCGACTGCGACAGCCGCACGGTTCTGACCCATGAATTCAGCTCCAAGAACAGCGAATTTGTCTCTGCTGAGCTGCGCCGCAGGGTGACCTATACCATCGAGGGATTCTGCGTGTTTGCAGGACTGGCAAGGCAGGACTTTTATGCGACATATGCGGAGGATGTGCGGTTTCGTGACATCGTCACGCGCATGAGGGAGGAATGCGAGGTCGATGCCCGGGAGAAATTCGAGACCGGACAGATCCCGACGCAGCTTGCCGGGCTCTGGATGTCGAAGTACGGCTACACGACCAGACAGGATACTTCCGTGACCGGCGCCGTGCCGGTGGTGATCTCCGGTGAAGAGAACCTCGAAGACTGACAGTGCCAGACGCATTGATCTGACAGAGATCGTCGGCAGAGGCTACGGTACATTCTTTCGCTTCCGCGGCAGATACAGGGTCGTCAAGGGCTCCCGTGCCTCGAAGAAATCCAAGACCACCGCGCTCTGGTACATCGTGAACCTCATGAAGTACCCGCAGGCGAATTTGCTTGTGATCCGCAAGACCTACCGGACACTCAAGGACAGCTGCTTCACGGAGCTGAAATGGGCGATCCACCGTCTCAGTGTCGATGACTGGTGGGAGATCAAGGAAAGTCCTCTCGAAATGACCTACAAGCCGACCGGGCAGAAGATCTATTTCCGGGGGCTGGATGATCCGCTCAAAGTCACCTCGATCACGGTCGAGGTCGGCGTGCTCTGCTGGGCTTGGCTCGAAGAGGCATACGAGGTCATGCGCGAGGCGGATTTTGATACGCTCGATGAGTCCATCCGCGGTGAAGTCCCGGATGGGCTTTTCAAGCAGTGGACGATCACGTTCAATCCGTGGAATGAGCGGCACTGGCTGAAATCAAAATTCTTTGACGAGCCGTCTGCCGATACGCTCGCCCTGACCACAAATTACCTGTGCAATGAATGGCTCGATCAGAGCGACCTTGCTTTGTTCGAGAAGATGAAGCAGAAAAACCCCCGCCGCTACAAGGTCGCCGGTCTCGGTGACTGGGGCGTGACGGAAGGACTGATCTATGAGAATCACCGGGAGGAATCCTTCGATGTGGAATCTGTCCGGCATCTGCCCGCCTACTTCGGACTGGACTTTGGTTATACACACGATCCGTCCGCATTTATCGCCCTGTCTCTGGACAGAGAGAACCGGCGGATCTATGTGTGGGACGAGTTCTACAGGCGCGGCATGAGCAACCGGGCGATCTATCAGAAGACCGTGGACATGGGCTACGGCAAGGAGCGCATCACTGCCGACTGCGCCGAGGCCAAGAGCATCGACGAGCTGCGCGGCTACGGCCTGCGCATCAGGGGCAGCAGGAAGGGCAAAGACAGCATCATGAACGGCGTGCAGTGGATCCAGAATTATGAGATCATCGTGCATCCGCGCTGCGTGAATTTTCTGACAGAAATCACGAACTACACATGGGACAGGGACAGATTCGGCAATCTGGTCAATCAGCCCATTGACGACTTCAACCATCTGATGGATGCCATGCGCTATGCGCTCGAGGAATGCATCCGGGAGAAGAGGTGGCTTATTTGATTACACCGCAGGAAATCAAATCCCTGCTTGATTTGGACAAGGATTCCAAAGCCAAGAAAAAAGCCTGTATCGGGCAGCGCTACTATGACGGCGAACACGACATCAAGGATTACCGCATCTTCTATTTCGATGATGAGGGCGTGCTGCGTGAGGACAAGATGCGCTCGAATATCAAGATCTCCCACTGCTTCTTCACGGAGCTGGTCGATCAGGAGGTGCAGTATTTCCTCTCCGGCAAGGAGGGGTTTGCCTTCTCCGATCAGCCAGAGCTGCAGGAGGAGCTTGACGCCTATTTCAACAATAACGAGGACTTCCGTGCCGAGCTGAGCGATGCCGTCACCGGCGCGATCGTCAAGGGATGGGATTACCTCTATGCCTACCGGAACAGCGAGGGGCGGCTTGCCTTCCAGTGTGCGGATGCCCTCGATGTGGTCGAGGCGGAGGGACGCTACACCTCGGACGGCAGGGACTATGTGATCTATTCCTACACGCAGCGCATCGACATGAAGGGCGAGACTGTCACGAAGATCGAGGTGTGGGATGACAAGTGCGTCACGTTCTTCGTGCAGCGCGGCAACGGCCTGCCCGAGCCGGATCCGGACGCGAAGATCAATCCTCGTCCCCACGTCCTCTACCGGAAGGAGAACGACGACAGCACCTACTATGAAGGGCTCGGCTTCATTCCGTTTTTCCGGCTCGACAACAACCGTCGCCGGATCTCCGGTCTGAAACCCGTCAAGGCGCTCATCGACGACTATGACCTCATGGCGTGCGGCCTGTCGAACAATTTGCAGGATCTGACAGAAGGCATCTATGTGGTCAAGGGCTTCCAGGGCAGCAGCTTCGACGAGCTGCAGCAGAATCTCAAGACCAAGAAGATCGTCGGCGTGGATGAGGACGGTGATGTGGAGATCCGCACCATCAGCATTCCCTACGAGGCACGCAAGGTCAAGCTCGAGCTCGACGAGAAGAATATCTACCGTTTCGGCATGGGCTTCAATGCTGCGGAGGTCGGGGACGGCAACATCACCAATGTGGTCATCCGATCCCGCTATGCACTGCTTGATCTGAAATGCAACAAGCTCGAAGCGCGGGTCAAGCAGTTCCTCCGGAAGATCGTCGGCGTTGTCCTTGAAGAGATCAACAAGGAACAGGGCACCAGCTACCAGAGCAGCGATGTGTACTTCCGCTTTGAGCGCGAGATCATGACGAATGCTGCCGACAATGCACAGATCGGTCTGACCGAGGCGCAGACAAGGCAGACGCAGGTCAATACCCTGCTGTCGCTCCTCGCGCAGGCACCGTCCGAGCAGGTGTGGAAAGATTTGTGCAGCGTGCTGGACTGGGACTATGCGGAGATCAAAGACAAGCTGCCGGAGGATCCTGCTGCCGAGGTGCAGAGGGCACTGGATGCCCTGAACGAGGTACCGGATGAATAAGTGGGAGAAACAGGTGCAGCGCTCGCTCCTGAAGGACGAGCAGCGCATCCTGCGGATCCTGGAGCTCATGTACCGGGATGTGCTGCGGGAAGTGCAGGACAGGATGCTTGTCTATTACAACCGGGTGATCGTGGATCCCGCCGATGCCGCCGCCGTGTATCAGCTCCGGTATCAGCAGGCGCTTGCACAGCAGCTCTCGGACATTCTCGAAGGCTTCGAGGACAAGAACTACGCCTCCATACAGAGCTACCTGGAGGACTGCTACACGAACGGTTATGTCGGCGCGATGTATGACATCCACCGGCAGGGCATTCCGGTCGTGACGCCCATTCAGCAGGAGAATGTTGTCCGGGCGATCACGACCGACAGCAAGATCTCGGTGCCGATGTATACCCGGCTTGGAAACAACATCGCACAGCTCAAAACGGCGATCGCAGCCGAGGTCACGCGGGGAATTGCATCGGGGACGAGCTGGCACGATACGGCGGCGGGCATTTCCCGTCAGGGTCAGGTCAGCGCCTACAATGCGATGCGCATCGCCCGGACGGAAGGACACCGCATCGCCTGTGAAGCGCAGATGGACGGCTGCAGGGATGCCAGGGATGCCGGTGCAGATGTGGTCAAGCAGTGGAGCGCCGCGCATGACGAGCGCACCCGTGAGCATCACCGGCAGCTTGACGGACAGCTCCGGGAGCTGGACGAGCCGTTCGAGGTCGCCGGGATCAGGGCGCAGTATCCGGGGAGCTTCGGCAGGCCGGAGGAGGACATTCACTGCCGGTGCGCCCTGCTCCAGCGTGCAAGATGGGCGCTGTCGGAGGAGGAGCTTGCACTGCTACGCAGCACGAAGGCAGCGCAGGCGCTGGCGGGGATCGAGGACTTTTCGGAATTTAAGGGGAAGTATCTGGAGTTGACGGATGATTCTGTGGAAAATTCCTTGACAAGTGGCAGTGATCGTGGTACAATAGAACCAGAGGGACGTGATGATGTGGCTCTGGAAAACCAAAGGTACGGTAGAAACAAAGATACACTTGTGAACAAGACCTATATTGACAGCGGCGACTACCGCAGAAAATATGACAATGCAACAGGAAACTCTGATGTCAATAAGGCGTTGTATGACTGTGCGAAGGAAGCGTTGAAGCATCGAAGCGGGACTATCTTTGAGGATATGTACTGGATCGACGGCGATTCCGGCGAAGTGATCCTCGGCGTAACAGACAGTACCCTGCCGCGTGGTATCGCATATACTGACAGGATTCATAAAGCGCTGAACGGAAAAGACAATGTAATGACGCTGCACACACATCCGAGCAGCATGCCGCCAAGTATTGAGGATTTCAATTCATGCTGTCGTAATGGGTATAAGAAAGGCTTTGTGGCCTGTCATAATGGGCGCGTGTTTTGGTATATGTCAGAGCAGCTTATTAGCCAGAAACTTTATGACATGTATATTGGAGATTATCTGGCGGAAGGGCTTTCTGATTTTGAAGCACAGTGGAAAACGTTGGAAAAGCTGCGGAAGAACCATTTGATTGATTTCGGGGAGGTGTTGAACAATGGTTGAAAAGGAATATTTCATTGATGACAGGGTAGATATTCCGGAAGAAATCTTGAAAATGACCAAAGAAGAACGGCGGGCTGAAATCGAGCGTCTTGAGGCAGAGTCCGCTTCCGAAAAAGCCAAAATCCTTGCTGAAAAGCAGGAGAAGAAGCTGAACCAGAACAAGAAAACCGCCTGACCGCACAGGCGGTTTTCTCATACCCTAAAGGAGGAACATATGAGAGAGTTATCCACAATCCAGAAGCGCGAAAAGCTGAACACTGTCTATGCTCTTGACGAGGCAGGCTCCGGCAGCGCATCTCACGCATACCGGATCACGCCGAACGGGTGTGATGAGGACGGTGACGGCTACCCCAGTCAGGACATCAGTTTCCAGAACGGTCCGCGCAAGGATCCAGACAGTATTCCCGGCGTGCTTGACACCGACCTGCTCGAGATCGTCCGTGACCGGCTGCGCGGCTTCCAGTCCGGCGCATTCTCCTGCCGCGAGAATGCCTGTGCGCTGACCCACATCGAGGAAGCGCTCATGTGGCTGAACCGCCGCGTCGAGGATCGCATCGAGCGTCAGGTGCTCGGTACAGAGCAGAAGTAATTTACATCCGAGAGAAAGCATCCCGCCCGGGGTGCTTTTTTGATACCCGAAAGGAGGAATTGAGATGGACAAGTACATCGGAACCAAAAAGGTCGAAGCGGAGCCTATGACCCGCGGCGACTTCAACCGCAGCAAGGGCGTGGACATTCCCCGCAGCGATGCCGCATTTTCTGAACAGGGCTATCTGGTGCGCTATCCGGACGGCTATGTGTCATGGTCGCCGAAGGCCGCGTTTGAGCACGCCTACGCCAAGGCCGGCACGGATCCGCTGGCAGACACGGCGCTGCTCATGCGCTCGGAGGACTTCAAGGAGCGCTTCGAGGCTGAGTACAAGCAGGTGAGGATCCGCTTTGAACGGCTGCGCCGCATGATCGTGAGATATGAGGCGAGCACACTGCCGTTCACGCCGAAGTGTCCGATCGGAATCCTCAAGGATCAGGCAGCAGCGATGGAGGACTATCTCTACGCGCTGGAGGTACGCGCCGAGATGGAGGGCATCGCACTATGACCTTCCCCAAAGCCTGCGCTGCCCTCAAACGGGGTGCTCAGATCTACCGCCCCGGCTGGCCTGCCGGGAACTATCTGACATTGCAGAACATCAAGGGCGGCGATGTGATCTGCAAGTACGAGGATCACAAGTCAGCAGGCATCTGGCTTGCGGATCCCGGTGACCTGATCGCTGCGGACTGGGCTTGCGATGTCTTCGTGCTGCTGCCAGCAGATCAGCCATGTATGCAGCCGGGCGCATGAGCCCGGAGGTGTGCCCGGAACGGCGTAAAACTACCGGTATCTCAGGGACGTAACCCTGTAAAAAAATCGTAGGAGGATAAGAGATGAAACGAGAATTTCTGGAGGGACTTGGTCTGGAGAAGGACGTCATCGACCAGATCATGGCCGAGAACGGCAAGGACATCAACCGCGAGAAGAACCGCGCCGACAATGTGCAGACGCAGCTTGACGAGGCGAAGAACACCCTCAAGGGCTTTGAGGGTGTGAATGTGGAGGAGCTGTCCGGCAAGGTCACGACCGCCGAGCAGCAGGTCGCCGCATTGCAGGCAGAGCTTGCCGCCGAAAAGACCGCTGCTGCGGTCAGGCTTGGTCTGATCCAGGCAAAGGCTTTGGATGTGGACTACCTGACCTACAAGCTGACCGAGAAGCTGAAAGCCGACGGCAAGACCGCCGAGCTCGATGAATCCGGCAAGGTCAAGGACTGGGACGCGCTGCTCGACGGCCTGCAGAAGCAGTTCCCGACGCAGTTTGAAGGCAGCGGCAGCAAGAAGATCGAGGAGCACAAGCTCCCCGACAGCGACAAGGATGCCCACGCGGAGCCCGCCACCCTTGCCGATGCCCTGCGGGATTATTACGAACCCAAGAATGATTAACAACGGCGCTATGCCGTTCTGAAAGGAGAAATGATCTATGCCGATGACTCTGGCAGAAATGAAGGTCGGTATGTCCGACAAGGTCGCACAGCAGGTGGTTGACATCTTCCTCCGTGAGAGTGAGATCCTCCAGCTCCTGCCGTTTGACAACTGTGTCAGCCCCTCCGGCGGCTCGACACTGACGTACAGCTACATCCAGAAGCTGCTCCCTTCCGTGGCAGCCTTCCGTAACCTGAACAGCGAATACACCGCAAATCAGGCAACCGTACAGAAGAAATCCGCAGACCTGAAGATCTTCGGCGGCTCGTTCCAGATGGACCGCGTCCTGAAGCAGTCCGAGGGCAGATATAACAACATGGCATTCCAGATGCAGGAGAAGATCCTCGCTGCGATCTCGCTGTTCCACTACACGCTCGTCAATGGCGATGCGACCACGCATACCGAGCAGTTCGACGGCCTTGACAAGATGCTTGCAGGCACGTCCACCGAGTTCGGCACCGGCGCGGCGATCGACGTTTCCACAGCGGCCAGCCTCAAGACGAATGCAGATCAGTTCTATGAGGCGCTGCAGCTCCTCATCAAGAATACCGATGCGGATGCCCTGCTGATGAACAGCAGCGCGATCGCCAAGGTGCAGACGCTTGCCCGCGTGCTCGGCTACAAGACCGAGACCGAGGAGGCATTCGGCAGAAAGGTCACCAGCATGGACGGCGTGCGCTTCATGGATCTGGGCAGCCACTACACCGTGACAAGCGGCGCCGCTGTCGCAAATGCCGTTGTACCGTCCGGCATCACCCGCACGATCTCCTCGGCATCTGTCACCGGCCTGACCGACATCTATGCGGTCAAGTTCGGCGTGGAGGACGGCTTCCACGGCGTATCGCTCACCGGATCCAATGCCGTGCGTGCATATGTGCCTGACTTCGACCAGCCCGGCGCCGTCAAGACCGGTGAGGTCGAGATGGTCGCTGCGACTGTGCTGAAAAATACGGCGCATGCAGGTGTGCTGCGTAATATCAAGATCGCGTAAGTGCGTTAAATCAGAATCAGGAGGATGAACATGAAGTACACGATTACCGTTGACAACCGCCCCGACTGCTGCGAGGTCGGGGCATTCGGCCTGCATTTTGCCTATGGCAAGGCAGAGACGGACAGTGACAGAGCCGCGGCGTGGTTCCGCGGGCATGAGGGCTACACCGTCAGGGAGAATGCCCCCGCCGGGGAGAATGCCCCCGAAAAGGGCAAGAAGCGTGATTGATCTTGCATTCGCCAGACGGCACATGAAGAATGCACCGGATGACGAAGCTCTCCGGGAGCTGCTCGATGCGGCAGAGGCGGCGGTCATGGCGTACTGTAACAATACATTCCCTGAGAGCCGTTTCCCGGGCGGACTTCCGACCGATGTGCAGATGGGCATTGTCCGGATGGTCTCGTGGCAGATCGGCGCCGGCAGCAAGGCAGGCATTGCATCCGAAACGCTCTCCAGGCATTCCGTGACCTATGTGCAGAATGCAGAGGATTCGGTCATGGGCTATCCGCGGAGCATCATGGGCTTCTGCAAGCCGTACCGGAGGTGTAAAACTTGACGGAGATCAGTGGGAATACCGTCCTGCTGTTGCAGACGAAGCAGAACAGCAGAAACCGGATCGGTGAGGGCGAACAGATCTGGACGGATGCGGCATCCCTGACGGGCTTCCTCGATCTGATGAACGGCTCGTCCGGCTACAGCAATTTCAATGCCAAGCTGCAGGAGAGCACGCATGTATTCCTTGCGGATTATGCCGAGATCACTGCAAAGCCGGAGGAATGCCGCGCGGTCATCGGAGAGGATGTATACGATGTGCAGCTGATCGACGATCCGATGGGGCTGCATGAGCACCTGGAAATTTTCCTGAAGTATGTGGGGGGATGTCATGGTACAGCTTACAGATAATTCCCCCGCCGTCAGGGCGGCGATGTCTGCGGCTGTCAGAGCCTTCCTGCATGAGGCGGGCGGCGAGCTGGTAGCGCAGATGCAGAAAAACGTGCGGGTGGATACAGGGCAGACCAAAAACTCCTACGCATACAGGATCATTGAGGGCGCCGATGAGCAGAAATGCGTCGTCGGCTCCGACTACATGAATGCCGTATACGAGGAATTCGGCACAGGCGAGTATGCGCTGCACGGCGGCCGGAAGGGCGGCTGGTGGATCAAAGTCGGAAACGGCGCGGGGCAGATCCCCCTCAAGGCCGCGAAGAAATACCGCTGGGCGGGCTATCGCTATGTGAATGGGTCAAAGAGCTTCGGAAGCCGGTCTGACGGCGGTACGATCGCCTATGTGTTCACCTACGGCAAGAAACCGGACAAGCCGATGCGGCGTGCTTACGAGAAGCTGCGGGAGCCGATACAGGACGAGCTGGAGCGCCGCTTCAGTGCGGAAATGAGGTGACGGTGTGGAAGAAATGCTTGCATTCATCGCAGACAAGATGAAGGCAGCCGGCATTCCCTATGAATTCGGGGAGTGGAGCAGCCCGCTCTCCTATCCGTATTGCGTCGGCTCCTACCGTGCGGATGAGCACCGGTATGAAGACGGCTGCACGACCGGCGTTCTGACGGTGGACATCTGGTCGCGGGAATCAAAGCTGTCGGCAGTGCGGACAGCGGACAGGATCGCGGCGGCATTTGAAGATTTGCAGGAGGTCAGGGATGATCTCCTGTTTTTTGTACACTTCACAGGCAGCGAGACCATCCCTTCCGGAGAAATGGGGCTTTTCCGGGTGGAGGTCAGCCTGTCGGTATCTATGTGGAAAGGAAGGTAAAATCGTATGAGCCTGAAAAACCACGGCATCACCTCCGAGACGATCAAGAAGCTGATCCTCGGCGCCGGTGTCATTTACAAGAATCTGAAATACGCCTCGAATGCCTGGACGGGCACGGTCATCGGTGCAACATCCGGCGGCATCAAGTTCCACTATGAGGCACAGTGGCTCGATGTGGCGGTGGACGGCGCGACCGTCCTGGTCAAGGGCGTTTCCAAGCAGAAGGTCGGCGAGAGCGCCACGCTTGAGGGGAAGATGACTGAGGTCGCCGAGCAGACCCTGGTGGATGCGCTGCATCTGGTCGAGGAGACCTCGGAGGATGCGACCTACAAGAAATACGTCACCAAGTCGAACATCACCGAGGACGACTATCTGGAGAATATCGCCTATGTCGGCAAGCTGTCGAACGGACAGAACATCATCATCATCATGCCGAACGCGCTTTGTACTGAGGCATTCGAGATCGAGGCCAAGAATGCCGAGCAGGCGACCTTCGCGGTTAAGTTCGAGTGTACCGCTGATCTGACCAACGACACCCTTGACAAGCTCGACATCGGGATCTACTACCCGAAGCCCGCTGCATAACAACAGGATGTGAGATGTATGAAAATCATCGTAACAACTGAATTTGTGGACATTCACACCGGCATGCTGCATCCGGTCGGCGAGGAACTGACGGTCAGCAAGGCGCGGTATGCTGAAATATTGCGGGCGGGCAGCTTTGTCCGCCCTGCGGCTCAGCGAAATGGAAAGAAGGGAGCTGTTCCGGATGGAAATGGAGATTCGCGGCCTGACGGTCGATAATGCATTCGATTTCTGCGCCGTGCTCGATGCGGTCGGCGTGAACAATGTGATAGGCGCATTTGACAGGGAGGAGATCAATGCCCTGCGCAAGGGCGGCAAGGATCTCAAGGGCATCGGCCTGGTTCTTGCCGCAAAGGCCGCGGGCGTGCTCATCGGGCATCTTCCCGCGGCAAGGGAGCCGTTGTATGTATTCCTTGCCGGCTGCGTGCAGTGGACAAACGGCCATCCGGTCACTGTGGATGAGCTGCGGAAGATGAAGCTCGGCGCATTTGTGCAGCTCATCAAGAGCTTTGCACAGCAGGAGGACATCGTGGATTTTTTCACGGATGCAGCCGGATTTGTGAATACGGACGCGACCGGTTCCGGGAGCTCCTCTGGCGCAGATACGGCTCCCCCGCCGATTACCTCGGATATGCCGTCCGGAGAGGACGATTAGAGCAGACGGTCATCACCGTCATCAAACAGAATGACGAGGAGAAATGCTGGGAGCTGTACTGCGCCCTGCATGCGGATCCGTTCTCGGAGGTGCGGGGCGTTTCGTTCCGGGATTTTCTGAAACGGATGCGGACACCTGCAAGGCCGGAGCCGGAGCCGGCAGGCATGACGCAGGAACAGGTGCAGCGCCAGATCAGGCTCTCCGAAGCACTCCTGAACAGCTATGTACCGGAAGGGAGTGAGACATAACCGGTGGATCTGTTTACACTGTTCGGCACGATCTCCGTCAAGTATGCGGATGCGGTCGATCAGATCGGCAAGGTCACACAGTCGGCCAGGGAAGCCGGCGGCGGCCTGGAGGAAATGAGTGATTCTGCCCAGCAGGCGCAGGATCCGATTGCAGATTCCGGGGAATCCGCGCAGCAGGCAGACAGCAAATTCGGTGCCTGGGCGGTGACGCTCGGCAATCTGGCAGCGAATGTCATCACCAGGGTCGCTGACAAGTGTGCAGATCTGGCGAAGGACGTCATTGACCTGGGTACGGATTTCACGGCGACCATGTCTGAGGTGCAGGCGATCAGCGGTGCGACCGATGCGGAGCTTGCACAGCTTGAAGAAACGGCGCGTGCATTCGGTGCATCGACCGTATTCTCCGCAAATGACGCTGCGCAGGCACTCAAATACATGTCGCTCGCCGGATGGTCGGTGGAGGAATCCACATCCGCGCTCGGCGGCGTGCTGGATCTGGCCGCGGCCTCGGGCATGGAGCTTGCTTCGGCATCGGATATGGTGACGGATTACCTGTCTGCATTTGGCATGGGTGCGGATCAGGCTGCCTATTTTGCAGATCTGCTTGCCTACGCACAGTCCAATTCCAACACGACCGCAGAGCAGCTCGGCGAGGCATACCGGAACTGTGCGGCAAACCTGAACGCTGCGGGCCAGGATGTGGAAACTGTCACATCTTTGCTCGAAGCAATGGCCAACCAGGGCTACAAGGGCAGCGAGGCGGGCACGGCGCTCGCCGCGATCATGCGCGACATTACCGGTGCAATGGACGACGGGAAAATTGCCATCGGGGACGCAAGCATTTCCGTTATGGATGCAAGCGGTGACTTCCGCGATCTGACGGACATTCTGGCCGAGGTCGAAGCCGCGACCAACGGCATGGGAGATGCGGAGCGAGCTGCGGCAATGTCCGCGACGTTTACCGCCGATTCCACAAAGGGACTGAATCTCCTGCTCAATGAGGGGCTGGGAAGTATTGCCGGCTATGAGGAAGCCCTCCGGGGCGCTGACGGTGCGGCGGCAGACATGGCAGCAACCATGAATGACAACCTCAAGGGCGACATTGCGGCCATGAACAGCGCATTCGATGAGCTGAAGCTGAAGATCTTCGAGGGAGCCGAGAGCCCGCTGCGGGGTCTGGTGCAGTTCGTGACGGACAAAGCCATTCCGATGCTGACGAATCTTGTGGACAAATCCGGCATGATCGTGCCGGTGATCGTCAGCTTCCTGCCGCTGATCCTACAGCTTGCGGAGGGCGGGCTCCCTGCGCTGCTCGACGTCATCGGACAGCTTCTGCCTCCGGTCACGGAGCTGGTCGCATCTGTGCTGCCGGTCGTCATGCAGCTCCTCGGGATGCTGCTCCCGGTCATCACCCGCATGACAGGCGCCGTCCTGCCGCTCGCGGTCAGACTGATCCAGCGGCTTCTGCCGGTTCTGGAACCGGTTCTCGGCCTGCTCGAACCGCTCCTGGACATGCTCTCAGTGCTGATCGTGCCTCTTGCGGATCTGCTTGATGCTGTCCTGCCGCCGCTGATCGACCTGATCGTGATGCTTGCAGAGCTTGGGATTAGACCTCTGCAGCAGGCATTGACAGTGTTGACGCGGATCATAGGCGCAGTTGCAGCAGCATTCGGCGCTGCGGCCGGTGCCGTCCGGGATGCGCAGGGCTTCTTTGAGAGCTTCGGTGCTTACCTCTATGACTGGATCGCCGGAGTCATCGAAAATGTACTTGGGTTTTTGTCGCGGATCGGCACGGCAGTCCGCGGATTCTTTGCCATGATCTGCAATGCGGTACAGGTCGGCTTCCGGCTGATCGGGGAGCTGTTTTCCGCATTTGTGCAGCTCATCTCCTTGCCCTGGCGTTTTCTCTGGGAAAACTGCCGGGATACCGTGGTGCAGATCTGGGAATCCATCCGTGATCTGGCTGTCAGGGTATGGACGGCAATCGCTGATTTCATCGGGGATAAGCTGACGACGATCCGGAATGCGGTCAGTGCTGTCTTCACAGCGGTGCGTGATGCCATCTCCGAACGGCTGAATGCTGCAAGAAATACCGTCAGCCTGATCTTTGAGGCAGTCCGCAGCACGATCTCCGACAAGCTGACTGCGGCCAGGACAATCGTCACGACTATTTTTGATGCCATCCGCGACCGCATCCGTGAGAAGATCCAGGCGGCGCGTGACATTGTGAAAAATGCGATCGATCGGATCAGGGGCTTTTTCAACTTCAAATGGGAGCTGCCGAAGCTGAAGCTCCCGCATTTCAACATCACAGGCAGCTTTTCGCTTGATCCGCCGAGCGTTCCGCATTTTGGCATCGACTGGTATGCAAAGGGCGGCATCCTGCAGCAGCCGACCGTCTTCGGGTACGACCCGGCGACCGGCAGAGCACAGGCGGGCGGCGAGGCAGGCGCGGAGGCAGTTGCCCCCATCGACACGCTGCTCGGATTCGTCCGGACAGCCGTTCAGGAGGAAAATGCAGCGCTGTATGCTGCGGTGGACAGGATCCTCGGTCTGATCGAGATGTATTTCCCGCAGTTGATCGCGGCGATCCCGCAGGATGTGGTGCTTGACAGCGGTGCGCTGGTCGGGGAGCTTGTCCCAGAGATCAATGAAGCGATGGGAGAGATCAGCGAGGATGACAGGAGGCGAAGAGGATGAGAGGCATCGGGTTTAACGGCAGACATTCATGGTACACATTCCACGCAGTGATCTCAGAATGTGAAAAGCCGGTACCGGAAAAGAAAACGGCTGAGGAAACGATCCCGTTTTCAAATGTTACATATGACTATTCCTGTCTGAACGGGAAGCAGACATATGAAGACCGCACGCTCTATTACCTGCTGTCCTACCGCGCGGACAGCCGCACCGCACTGATCCGGAAGACGAATGCAATCGTGGACTGGCTGTACAGGCCCACCGGCAGGATCCCGCTCACGGACGATGAGGACGAGGGGGTGCATTATCTTGCCAAATGCACCAGGATCGGCAAGCCGGACTATACGGGATGCGTCTGCCGGCTGCCGGTCACATTCACAGCGTATCCCCTGAAAATCCCGGACAGGCCGTCTGTGATCTACACGACCCAAACTGCACCATATCCGGACATCAACGGGGACGGCGTTGTGGACACCGCAGATGCGTCCATCATTCTGGCTGCGGTCGCTGCGATCGGCATTGGTGAAGATCCGGGACTGACACCGGAGCAGCTCGACAAGGCCGATGCTGACCGTGACGGCGATCTGACTGCTGCGGATTCATCGCTGGTAATCCGGTATGTATCACAGGTCGGGATCGGCAAATATGAACAGAGTCCGGAGGGATGGGTGAAATTTATGAATGACCAGATCGCGATGGAGGAGGGACGGCTCTGATGTACCGGGTAACTGCCCGCGCAGGATCGCAGACCGTTGTCCTGCATGACACGGATCCGGACAGCCCGCAGAAGCTGCTGTCCGGGTCGTTTGAGGATGAGATCAATGTGGTGCCGCAGATGCAGTTTTCGATCGCGCCGTTCAATGCGGGGTATTCGGTGCTGAAATCGCTCACCACAGAGATCGAGGTATACAACACCGTGACCGGCAAAACGGAATTTGAGGGGTACCTGCGCAAGCCGACAGGCACTATGAAGAAATCCGGGAAAATTGCCGTGAGCTGGACGGCTGACGGATTTATGGGCTACCTGCTCGAATCGGTGCAGGATTACCACACCTACGAGAATATGGATGTGCCGGAATTTCTTGCAGCGCTTTTTGCGGCGCACAACGCCATGACAGAGGAGCGTAAGCACATCTTCCTCGGCCAGTGCGATATTCATGACACATCCAGCAGAACCACAGCCTACCGCAGCACCCTCGATGAGATCCGGGAGCTGCTTGTAAACCGGCTCGGCGGTGAGATCCGCGTGCGCCGGGTGAACGGGAAGCTGTATTTTGATTATCTCAGGCAGTACGGGTCGGACAGCACAACAAAGATCGCACTGGAGAAAAATCTGCAGGAGATCGAGGTCACGAACGATCCGACAAACATCATTACAAGGCTGATCCCGCTCGGCGCACAGCTGAATGATGAGACAGCCGAACGACTGACCATTGCTTCGGTAAACGGCGGGTGCATCTGGATCGACGATGCGGATGCCTATGCACAATACGGCACCTATCAGTGCGCGACCCATGTCTGGGATGACATTACGCTGCCGGAGAACCTGATTGCAAGGGCGCGGGAGTATTTACAGCAGAACAATGTCCGGAAGCGGCATTACAAGCTGACAGCTCTGGATCTTGCCCTCATCGGGCTGGATGTGGACGGCTTTGCGGTCGGGGATCGCTACAAAACAGAAAATGCCCTGATGGGCATTGACGAATGGCTCCGCTGTGTCAGACGCCGGGTGGACATTACCGATCCCCGGAAATCCACACTGGAGATCGGTGACAAGACGGAAACCCTGACGGTGAAATCGAACCGGACGAACAGCTATGTGACATATGAGATCCCGAAGGTGGAGAGCGATGTGCTCGCAAAGGCGCATGAGCGTGCAACGGTCATGCTCGGGCGCGGCGGCAATTCGTATCTGGAATTCAATACAGACACGGGCGAAGTTCTCGTCATGAACAGCCGGGACAAGTACGGCCCCAACACCCGCGTCTGGCGCTACAATGCCAGCGGATGGGGCGTCAGCAACACCGGCTACAACGGCCCCTACACGATGGCGGCAACGTTTGACAGCGGGTTTGTGGCTGATTTTATCACGGTCGGAACGCTGCGGAGCATTGAGATCATCAACGGAGAAAACGGAGAATTCACCGTGGACGAGGACGGGAATGTGACTGCTTCCTCCATCACGATCACAGGCGGCTCGATCAACAACGGCAATGGCGCCTTCGAGGTGCTGCCGGATGGTACGGTCAACGCCTCGGCAATCAACATCACCGGAGGCAGCATCCACATTACGACAAGCAGCGAGAGCTATGATGTGATCGAGCTGAATTGCGGTGGATGGTCGCATTCTTTTTCGCCGTTAGAGTGGAAACTTGACAATGCTTCCATTCAGGCACGCATCCGGTGCCAGGCAGGTATGCTGGCGTTTTACAGCGGGGCAGACTACAACAGTAACAATGCTGCTGCAACTGCCTGGATCTCTCACACCGGCGCGGCGAAATTCAACGGTCTCTCAGCAGAAACAGGTACGTTCACAACATCCATATCTGCGCCGGCTATCACATACAAGAGAAATGATACCTGGTATGATCTGGAGAGCTCCATCAACAGCATCAACAACAATATCCAGACTCTCTGGGATGCCGTATTCAACAGCAATTAAGGGGGATCAGAGCAATGAACAGAATCACCTTCTACGAGCGTATCCCGGATATGGTCTGCCTGGCCGGAGATACGCTCCCGACATTCGTTGTGACAGTGGATCTGGATGAAGGCGAAACGCTTGACGGATGCAGTATGCAGCTGATCGTGAACGATTACCAGGATCACGGTACTGCTGTCCTGTGCCGCGACTGCACGGCGCTTCCGGACGGCACGGGGTTTGCGTATACACTGACATCCGGCGATACAGCAGGTCTGGCGGGCGTGTTTGAGCTGCATTTCCGGCTGATCGACGCTGACGGACTGAGCCAGCGGAAGCTCTACGGCATCCTGACCGTCAATCCTTGTCCGCAGGGAGGGAGCACATCATGAATCTGCATTTTGGCACCGCATCGGATCCGATGCATTTCAATATGTCGCTTGGTACACCGACCGGACCTGATCCGACAGCGATCCACGGCAGCGGGATCACAAACATTTCTCTGATTTCGGCAGCGGATTATGAAGCGCTTGGCACATACAGCGCATCGACGCTGTATGTGGTCTCCCAGTCTGACGGAACCTTCCGCTTGTACCTGGGTGAAACAGCACTCTGGGAAAATCCCCGGACTGTACACAGTGATACCGTTGCTGCGATCAGCAAAACCACACAGGAAGATTATGATGCGCTGGAGTCCAAGGACGAGGGCACTGTATACTTCATCTGTGAATCCGAAACCGAATAGGAGTACAGGAGGATGATGAGAATGGAGCATGAGTATATTCTGATTGAATACAATAGGACGCAGTATGAGGATGGGCTGTACAAGGCAGCGGTGACGATCGTCGCACCGGATGCAGCGCATCTGCCGGAGCCGCGTCCGGAATGGGGACCGGGATCCGTCTGCATCGTGCCGGACGGGCATCAGTTCTTTATGCTGAATTTTGAGGGGGAGTGGGTATGAGTGATATGCTGGCCA